>CAYWWL010000040.1:0-10648 GCA_964461925.1 uncultured Caulobacterales bacterium
AGCCGACACCCTGTTGGCGGGGGCGGGCGACGATACGCTGGTCTCAGGCGCATCGGCGGACAGCCTCGACGGCGGCGCCGACGACGACACCGTCGACTATAGCGGCTCAGCCGCCGGCGTGACCATCAATCTGTTGGCGGGTTCGGCGTCAGGCGGCGATGCGGCCGGCGACACCCTGATCGCAATTGAAAACGTCATCGGCTCCAATTCGGCGGACGATCTGACAGGCGACGGCGCGGCGAACATGTTCGACGCTGGTCTCGGCGCGGACACCCTCGACGGCGGCGCCGGCGCGGACACCTTGCTTGGCGGCGGCGACGCGGACAGCCTCGACGGCGGCGCCAATGATGACAGCCTCGACGGCGGCGCGGGGGCTGACACCCTGATCGGCGGCGCCGGCGCGGACGATATAACAGGCGGCGCGGACGCCGACACGGCGAGTTACGCCGGCTCCGGCGGCGCGGTCACGGTGAATCTCGCCACCAATGTCAACACGGGCGGCGACGCTGCGGGCGACACCCTGTCCGGCGTGGAGAACGTCATCGGCTCGGCGTCGGGCGACGTCATCACCGGCGACGGCGCGGCCAACATGCTCGACGGCGCAGGCGGCGCGGATAATCTCTCCGGCGCTGGCGGGGCGGACACCCTGGAAGGCGACGCAGGCGACGACACCCTCGCCGGCGGCGCCGGCGCTGACAGTTTGGACGGCGGCGCGGATTCCGACACCGCCGACTATAGCGCCAGCGCCAGCGCGGTGGCGATCGATCTCGGCCTTGGAACCGCTTCGGGCGGCGATGCGGCTGGCGACACCTTAACGGCGATCGAAAACGTCACCGGGTCGGCTGCTGCGGACACGCTTACTGGTTCGTCTGCTGACAATATCCTCAGCGGCGGCGGCGACGCCGACGATCTCGACGGCGCCGGCGGCGCGGATACGCTGATCGGCGCGGCGGGCGCGGACACGCTGGTCGGCGGCGCGGGCGCTGACAGTCTTGACGGCGGCGCGGATGTCGATACGGCGGACTATTCCGCCTCGGCGAGCGCGGTCGACGTCGACCTTGGCGCAGGAACCGGCGCCGGGGGCGACGCTGCTGGCGACACCTTGACCGGCATCGAAGTCGTCATCGGCACCGGCGGCGCCGATACGCTGACCGGCTCCGCGTCGAACGACACATTGCAAGGCGAAGGCGGCGACGATCTTGTCTCCGGCGCTGGCGGCGCGGACAGCCTATATGGCGGCGCCGACAACGACACCTTGGACGGCGGCGCGGGCGCGGACCTGCTCGACGGCGGCGGCGGCGCCGACGTGGCGGACTATTCCGGCGCGACGGGCGGCGTCATCATCGATCTCGACGCAGGAACGGGCATTGGAGACATCGCCGCGGGCGACACCCTCGTCGCCATTGAAAACGTGATCGGCGGCGGATCGGCCGACGACATCACCGGCGATGGCGCTAACAACGTCATTACGGCGGGCCTTGGCGCTGACACCCTCGTCGGCGCCGGCGGCGACGACACGCTCGAAGGCGACGGCGGCGCGGACGACATTTCCGGCGGCGCCGGTTTTGACAGCCTGGTCGGCGGCGCGGCGAACGACAGCCTCGACGGCGGCGACGACGACGACACGCTGGAAGGCGGCGACGGCGCGGACACCCTGGTCGGCGGCGCAGGCGCGGATAGTCTCGTCGGCGGCGCCAACACTGACACGGCGTCTTACTCCAGCGCTTTGGTCGGCATCGCCATCAATCTCTTGGCCGGCACGGCGAGCGGCGGCGAGGCGTCTGGCGACACCTTGTCCGGCATCGAAAACGTCATCGGCGGGGCCGGGGCGGATACCCTCACCGGGGACGGCGTCGCCAACAGCCTTGAAGGCGGGGCGGCGGACGACAGCCTTGTCGGCGGCGGCGGGGCGGACACGCTTGCAGGCGGATCCGGCGCGGATACCCTTGCCGGCGGGGCCGGCGCCGACAGCCTTGACGGCGGCCTCAATGTCGACGTCGCGGATTACTCCGCATCGGGATCGGCGGTCACCGTCGACCTCGCCACAAGCCTGGGCTCCGGCGGCGACGCCGCTGGCGACACCCTGACCGGCGTCGAGAACGTCACCGGTTCGGGGCATGACGACTCGCTCACCGGCGACGGCGCGGCGAACACCCTTGAGGGCGGCGCCGGGGCGGACACCCTCGTCGGCAACGGCGGGGCGGACAGTCTTCTCGGCGACGCGGGCGACGACAGCCTTGTCGGCGGCATTGGCGCGGACACGCTGGAAGGCGGCGCGGACAATGACGCGCTGATCGGCGGCGCGGACGGCGACAGCCTTGACGGCGGCGCTGGAACCGACACCGCGGATTACTCCGCATCGGGATCGGCGGTTACGGTCAATCTCGCCACTAACGTCAACACAGGCGGCGACGCCGCTGGCGACACGCTGACCAGCATCGAGGCCGTGATCGGCTCAGGTTCGGCCGACAATCTCACTGGCTCAACCGGGGCGGACACGCTGGAAGGCGGCGCTGGCGCGGATACGATCCTTGGCAATGGCGGGGCGGACAGTCTCGTCGGCGACGCGGGCGATGACAGCATCACCGGCGGTTCGGCCGGCGAAACCTTGGTCGGCGGCGCTAACAATGACGTTCTCGCCGGCCTCGGCGGCGCGGATAGCCTCGACGGCGGCGCCGGAACCGACGTCGCGGATTATGGCGCGTCGGGATCCGCCGTGACGGTGAATCTCGCCACTAATATCAATACCGGCGGCGACGCCGCAGGCGACACGCTCACCAGCGTCGAGCACGTGATCGGTTCGGCGCAAGCCGACGACATCACCGGCTCAAGCGACGCGAACACGCTCGAAGGCGGCGGCGACAATGACACGCTGACGGGCCTTGGCGGCGCGGACAGCCTCGTCGGCGGCGCCGGCACGGACACGGCGGATTACTCCGCGTCGGGGTCGGGGGTCACCGTGAACCTCGCCACCAATGTGAACGTGAACGGCGACGCCGCTGGCGACACATTGACCGGCATCGAAGCAGTTATCGGTTCAGGCCTCGCGGACTTTCTCACCGGCGCCGGCAGCGCGGAAAGCCTGGTTGGCGGCGCGGGCGATGACGTCCTCGACGGCGCTGGCGGGGCGGACACGCTGGAAGGCGGCGCTAATGACGACACGCTGATCGGCGGCGCCGGCGGCGACAGCCTCGACGGCGGCGCAGGAACCGACACGGTCGATTACTCCGGCGCCGGCGGCGCGGTGACCGCGAGCTTGGCGGCGGGATCCGGATCTGGCGGCGACGCGGCAGGCGACGTCTTCATCGACATCGAAGCGATCTTGGGATCCGGCTTCGGCGACGATTTCACCGGCTCCACCAACGCCGACACGATCGAAGGCGGCGCCGGAAACGACACTATCGCCGGCAATGGCGGCGCTGACAGTCTCGCCGGCGACGCGGGCGACGACAGCATCACTGGCGGTTCGGCGGGCGAGACCCTCGTCGGCGGCGCCGACAATGACACGCTTGCGGGCCTTGGCGGCGCGGACAGCCTTGACGGCGGCGCAGGAACCGACACGGTAGATTACTCCGCATCGGGATCGGCGGTGACGGTGAACCTCGCGACCAATGTCAACACCGGCGGCGACGCCGCGGGCGACACCTTGACCGGCATCGAGGCGGTGATCGGCTCGGGCTTCGCCGACAATCTGACGGGCTCCACGTCCGCCGACACCTTAGCTGGCGGCGCCGACGACGACACCCTCGTCGGCGCAGGGGGCGCCGACAGTCTCGACGGCGGCCTCAACGATGACAGCCTCACCGGCGGCGCTGGCGACGACACCCTCGTCGGCGGCGGCGGCGTGGACGTCGCGGCCTATGCCGGGGCGCTCGCCGACTTCACTATTGAAATGGCCGGCGGCGCTATCGACGTGATCGACAATCAGCCGAGCGTCGACGGCGACGAGGGCGCCGACCAGCTCACGGATATCGAAACCATCGCGTTCAACGACCAGTCGATCGACGTATCCGCGGCGACGTCCACGGCGACCGCAGGCGCTGACACGGTGATCCTGACCAGCGCCGGCGACACGCTCAACGGCCTTGGCGGCGCGGACACGGTCTACGCCGGTCGCGGCGACGACTTTATCGACGGCGGAACCGGCGACGACCTCCTCTATGGCGATCTCGGCGCCGACACGCTCGACGGCGGCGACAATGACGACACGCTTTATGGCGGCGCCGGCAATGACAGTCTGGACGGCGGCGCCGGCGACAATGAAGGCGACAGCCTGTTCGGCGGGGCCGGCGACGACACGCTGGTCGGCGATTCCGGTTTTGACAGCCTATACGGCGGCGCGGACAACGACTCGCTCGAGGGCGGCGCCAACGCTAACATTCTCGACGGCGGGGCTGGCAACGACACCATCGTCGGCGGCGGCGGCGGCGACACTGTCATCGGCGGGGCCGGCGACGATCGCTTCCAACTCGACGACTCGACGATCGATTATGGAACCGCGGATATCGATCTCGGCGCCGACACGGACACGATCGAGATCGTTGGTCCGGGCACGGTGGATGAGATCGGCTTGTTCGACGTCTTATCGAACGTGGAAGTGATCGACTTCACCAATGCTGGGGTCACCGCTGACCTCGACATCGACGGCAGCCACGTCAACGCCGTGACCGACGGCAATCAGACCCTTGAACTGCTGATCAATGGCGGCGACAGCGTCAACGTCACCGGCCATGTGTCGAGCAGCGTCAATGGCGCGACCACGAGCTACATTTTCGGCGATGGGGCGCAGGTGGACGTGACAGTGGTCACCTAAGCGACGCGCGGCGTCCCGGCGTGGATACGGAGACGAAAAAGCCCGGCGCATCGCGCCGGGCTTTTGCATTGGGGGACTGCGCAGTCACGGGAACTATTCCCCGTCGGCGAACTCCGCCTGGGCGAGATTGACGTTCATCGCCTTGAGCGCTTCGAGATCGGAGTCGGACAATTGCTCGAGCAGCTGAATGCCGTATCCGTTGACGCGGGTCGAGCGAATGACGCCGTTGCGGCGGATATGTTGAGCGACGATTTGGATATGCTCGCCGGTGCGTTCTTCAATATAATTCGCTGCCGGACGAAACGACAGGCCGCCGCGGGACGCTTCGGTGACGACCCCGTCGATGGAAAAACCCTTGTCCGGCAACGAAAGCTCCGCGATCACGCTAAAAGCGGAGCGTTCGTCCTGCCGCAAGTGCTGATTGCGCTCGGCGTCCTTCGCCAGGCGTTCCTGCAGCCGTTCGGCTCTTTCCGCTTGTTCTTCCGCGAAGCTGTCGGCGGTGGATCGCCGACCGACCACCGCTGGCGGCGCGCTTGGCTTTTTGCCGGGGCGAATGCGTTGAATGACGTTTTGCAGCATGATCTACCCCTGTCCTTCCGCGGTTTTCCGCGGCGCCGGCGTTTCGCCCGCCATTTTCGTCGTGGTCTCGTCGATGCGGTTCGCCAGCATCAATAGTTTTTGCAGCTGTCGCACGTTCAAATCGGTGGTTTGGCGCTTGAACTCCTTGGCGAGCTCATCGCCTTCAGCTTCCACCGGCGATGATTTTTCCGCCGGCGCGGGCGCCGATAAGGCCGCGACTTTTTGATAGGTTTGACGCAGCACTTTCACCAGGCGCGCGTCTCGCACCTCCAATTGCGCCGACATCATGCCGGTCAACTCAGCGATCTCAGCGCGCACGTCGGCGTTCTTCGCAGTGTGTTCGAACGCGTCGATCGTCCGCGCCAGGGTCAGGTGGATGACTTTATTCTGCTCACATATAATTTGCAGCGAGTCGGCGACCTCATTGAGATAGTCGCGGCTCGTGCGCGCCTCCATGGCGAGGGCGTTCACATTCGTCGTCAATTTGTTGAACTCGCGGCTATGCCGGTTGGTCGAGACGATGGCGTGGCGCGCGGCGCGCATTAACAGCGCCAGACGACGCTCCTCGAAGGCTGCTGGCGACATGCCGGCGAGCGCTTGCTCGGCGCCGATTTTCGAGGCTTCGCCCGATTTCTTCTGAACCCATTCGGTGAGCGGAAGGCCGTCGATCGTGGCTTCCGAACCTTCATTCGCGTTTTCGTTCAGACGAACGATATTGGCGAGCCAGCTGGAGAATTCGCTCTTGAGATTGCCGCCAGCGCGACCCACAAGCTGGATCGTGAGGCTTAGCGTCAATGACGTGATCAGACCGAACAACGAGGACGAGAAGCCTGTCGCCATGCCGGCTAGCGGGGTTTGCAGGTTCTCCATCAGGCCCGAAACCGTCGCCGTCGGATCGCTGCCGGTGAGGTCGAGCCCGCCGAGAATGTCGCCCACGGACGCTAGCGTGATCATCAGGCCAAGGAACGTCCCGATCAGGCCGAGGAAGATCAATATGCCAGCGACATACGAAATCAGCGAACGCTGTTCTTGCAGCCGCTCGTCAATGCCGTCGATCAGCGTTTGCATTGTGCCGGCTGAGATCTGCAGTTCTTTATTGCGGTACAGCTGCCCGGAAATCAATTGATAGGACTGGGCCAAGATCTGCGGCTTCTTGAAGATGATCGCGGCCTGATTGGTGCGGAAATACTTCCACAAGGGGTCAGCGGCTTTGGCCGAGTCTTCATTGGCGACGTCGTCGTAAAGCTCGATCAAAGCGTAAAGCGCGCGATATTCGTTCCGCAGCAGATTGGTCAAGCTGAAGACCAATGTGACGCCGAACAAGAACGTGCCGAAAATCGTCATGTTCAACGCCGGATTGGCGCTCACGGACGTGCGGACGAAATCGAATTGCCACGCCGTCATCGACAGCAGGACGCCAAGCACGAAGCAGATTCGATAGAACTGTGTTTTTACGGTGCGCATCGCGAATCCAATACTTTCCAACAGCAGCAATTTGCCGCTGACGGTTTAAATTTGGATTAAGCTTAACGCCCCGAAGCGACGTCGCGGCCTTTACCGAAAATAAACCGCTTAAGCTCAGATTAAGCATGTAGTCCGGCGCCGTCGCGTCGGGGGCGGAAGAAGTGCGCAAAGCGGGACCCCATGGCTCAAGCCCAAGAGGAAGAAAACCATTGGCCCGGCTTCGTCGACGCCTTGTCCACCATCGTGATGGTGGTGACCTTCCTATTGATCATTCTCGCGATCGCGATTTTCATCATGTCTCTGAGCATCGCCGAAGAGTCGGCGCAGATGGAGGACGCTGCGGCGACCTCGTCTAATCTTGACCAGACCCAGAAAATCGCCGTGGCCGACAATCCGACTGACGTCATCGCCGACGCCGCCGCGGTGGAGGTCGTGCAGTCCAAGAACCGCTTTATTCTGCAATTCTCCGGCACCACGATCCAGATCGACGACGACGGCAAGGCGCGAACCGCCGCTTTCATCGAGAGCAGCGAGATCGCGAACAAGAAAATCATCGTTCACGCCTATTTCGATCCCAGCATCGCCTACACCAAGGCCCAGCGGCTTTCCTATTATCGTCTGCTGGCGACACGGACCATGCTCACCGATCAAGGAATCGCGCCGGACAATATCACCATCCTGGTGAAAGAAGCGCCGACGCTTGAACGCATCGACGCCGTAGAAATCAGCCTCTTGCCGCAATAGAGGCGAGGACAAGCCATGCCGCAAATTCTCTTCCTTCATAATAATTTCCCGGCCCAGTTCGGCGGTCTGTCGAGCCATTTACGCAATCAGGGCTGGGACGTTTGGTTCGGCACCCATCGCAAGGACGCCAGCCATCCGGCGATCTCCACGTTTCGCTATTCGCCGCACCGGACCCCAGACGAGAATATCCATCCGTATTCGGCGAGTTGGGAGAAGGCGGTCATCAACGGACAAAGCATGGCGCGCGCGGCGATTGAGCTGAAGAAACGCCATGAATTGCAGCCGGACGTGGTCGTCTCCCATTCCGGCTGGGGGCCTGGCCTGTTCGTCAAGGATATTTGGCCGACCACGCGCAGCGTGGGCTATTTCGAATGGTATTATAATTCGCCGGGTCCGGACGTGGCCTTTTTGGACGATCGCCCGCCTAGCTATGACCAGGCGGCGCGCAGTCGTGCGCGCAACGCCCCGATCCTGCTCGACCTGGCGTCGGTGGATCTCGGCATTTGCCCCACCGCGTGGCAGAAATCGCAATTCCCGAGCATTTTCGACGAGCGTTTGGTGGTCCACCATGACGGCGTCGACACCGCCACCTATGCGCCGCGCCCCGGTCTCGGCCTTGACGTGCCCGGCGCGCAATTGCCGCCGGACGCTGAAATCGTCACCTATGTGGCGCGCGGCATGGAGCCCTATCGCGGCTTCCCGCAATTCATGGCGGCGCTCGCTAAATTGCAAGAAAGACGTACCCAGACCCACGCCGTCATCGTCGGCGAGGATCGCGTGGCCTACGGAAAAAAGCTCGCGGAAGGCGACTCGCACATGAAGCGCGCCTTGGAAGGGTTGAGCCTCGATCTCGAGCGCACCCACTTCACGGGATATCTGCAGCGCTCGGATTATCTGAAAGTTCTGCAAGCCTCGTCTGCGCACGTCTATCTGACGGTGCCGTTCGTCTTGTCGTGGTCGATGATGGAGGCGATGAGCGTCGGCTGCGTCTTGGTCGCCTCGGACACCGCGCCGGTGCGCGAAGTCGTCAATGACGAGAACGGCGTTCTCGTCGACTTCCATGACGCGGAATCGATCGCCGCGGGTCTCGACCGGGCGTTGACGGACAAGCACGCGCAAGAAGCGCGGCGCATCGCCGCGCGGCGCACGATTGAGGAACGCTACGCGGCCGACAAGATCATGCGTGAAAAACAACGCATGTTCGAAGCGCTGTTGCCGTCAAGCGGGCGGGTTCAACGCGCCGCCGGCTAGGCGCGACGCCGCCGGTCGATGCTCAGTCTTCAATCTGCGCCTGCGAGGCCGCCGATCCGGCGAGCAAACCGCCGTCAATGGTTATTTCCGTACCTGTCATGTAGCCCGCTTCGTCCGAGGCGAGAAGAACGCACACGGAGGCGATCTCTTCCACGTCGCCGAACCGGCGCATAGGCGTGTCGGCGACAAGCGCGTCCATGCGCGCTTGCCGGTCCGGTCCGTCGCCGAGCATCGGCTCCCACATGGGGGTGAGGATCGCCGCCGGATGCAGAGAATTGCAGCGGATATTAAGGCCCTGTTCGGCGCAATACAGCGCCACCGTCTTGGTGTGGTTGCGGATCGCCGCTTTCGACGCGGCGTACGCCGCCGCGCCGGGGATCCCGACGAGACCGGAGCGCGACGACATATTAATGATGGCGCCGGCGCCTTTGGCGCGCATGGCGCCGATGGCGTAGCGACAACCGAGAAACGCGCCGTCAGTATTCACCGCATGGACGGCGCGCCAATCGGACAGGGATGCGTTTTCCGGGTCATGGGCGACGAGACCGTCTTCAAACCCGGTGACGCCGGCATTGTTGACCATGACGTCGATCGCCGGGAACGCTTGCGCGAGCCGCTCCCAATGGACCTCGTCGCGCACGTCGAGCTCAAGCGCGGCGCAGTCGAGCTCCGCCGCTAAGGCCTTAGCGGCGCCGACGTCTTTGTCGGTGACCACGGCCCGCGCGCCTTCGGCGTGGAACCGCCGCGCAATGGCTTCGCCGATGCCGCGGCCTGCGCCAGTGATCACGCAGACTTTGTCTTTAAGGCGGGGCATGATGGATCCTTTCTGTTGGCGCAGCGCATTGGGCCGCGCACCCAACCGCGCATCGGGCTGCGCATCGGGCCGCGTTGGGGCTTTTGGGCCGGTCTTGGCGGGCGTGGCGGCGACGTGCTATCCGCCAATAACACTATTAGCGCCGGTCAATGAATAGTCATTCTGAACAATTTGAAGCGGCGAAGGTCTTCGCGCGCAAGCTTGGCGGTTGCGCTGGCGGCAACAATGGCGACGCCTTCGGCGCCGTGCAGCAGACCAGCGAGATCGGCTTTATGATAGGACTTGTCGCATGGACATAACCTTGCTCAGACACACCACGCCGGATATCGCTCCTGGTACGTGCTATGGCCGCACGGATCTTGAGGTCGCGGCGAGTTTTCACGACGAGGCGGCGGCGGTGGCGGCGGCGTTGCCGCGGTTCGACCGCATTGTCTCAAGTCCGCTGCAGCGCTGCCGCCGATTGGCGACGTTTCTCGGCGAGACCCATGGTTTGCCGGTGGTCGACGAGCCGCGGGTGCAGGAGATGGATTTCGGGCGCTGGGAGGGCAAGCTCTGGTCGGACCTTCCACGTCCGGAGCTTGACGCCTGGGCGGCGGATTTTCTAAACGCCAACCCCCATGGCGGGGAGACGGTGGCGATCCTGCAGGCTCGCGTCCGCGACGCCTTAGCGCATTGGCGCGACGCGGCGACGCGCACATTGATCGTGACGCACTCTGGCGTCATCCGCGCCGCCCTGGCGACGGGAGAAACGGCGAGCGATTTTTCGGCCAATATCGATTTTGGCGGGTTCATCTCCATATCTTCTGCAGAAGCAGTAAAAGAGTGAGCGACGCCGACGCCCAGAAGCGGGCGTCGTCATTTCCATTTGAAATTTGACAGAATGCCGCAGATGCCGCATGACCGACCGCAGATGGTGCTCTCTTAACGGGAGCTAAGAGGGAAGCCGGTGCGAATCCGGCGCTGTACCCGCAACTGTCAGCCAG
>CAYWWL010000041.1:0-10531 GCA_964461925.1 uncultured Caulobacterales bacterium
TACCGTGAGTATCAGGACCGGCTGATCACGCTGAACGCCGCCGATTTCGGCGATCTTCTTGTCCACAACCTCACCATCTTCCGCAGCAATCCGGACATTCAAGCGGAGTATCACCGCCGCTTCCGCTACATGCTGGTGGACGAGTATCAGGACACGAACGTCGCGCAGTATCTGTGGCTGCGCCTCCTCGCCCAGCAACACAAAAACATTTGCTGCGTCGGCGACGACGACCAATCGATCTATGGTTGGCGCGGCGCTGAAGTCGAAAACATTCTCCGCTTCGAGAAGGATTTCCCCGGCGCGAAAGTGATCCGGCTAGAGCGCAATTACCGATCGACGCCGGCGATCCTCGGCGCCGCCTCAGGCTTGATCGAGGCGAACAAAGCTCGCCTCGGCAAGACGCTTTGGACCGAGCGCGACGATGACGGCGACAAGGTCCTGGTGCGCGGCGTCTGGGACGGCGACGAAGAAGCTCGGGTGATCAGCGACGATATTGAATCGGAGCAGCATCGCGGCCGGTCCCTGTCGGAGATGGCGGTGCTGGTGCGCGCCTCGTTCCAAATGCGCGCCTTCGAAGAACGCTTCAACACGCTTGGCCTGCCGTACAAAGTCGTCGGCGGTCCGCGCTTTTACGAGCGCGAAGAAACCCGCGACGCCCTCGCCTATTTTCGCTTGGTCCGCTCCCACGCCGACGACCTCGCGTTTGACCGCATCGCCAACAAACCGGCCCGGCGGCTCGGCGGCCAGACAATGCAAGCGATCCACGCCTTCGCGAGGGCCAATGGCGTGCCCTTGATGCACGCCAGCCGCATTCTGATTGAGAGCGACGATTTGCCGGCAGTGGGCCGCAAGGCCCTGGCGAAATTCATCGCCATGGTCGATCGCTGGACGACAGAGGCGGCGAACTTCAGCCCCCGCGATCTCGCTGAACTGATCTTGGAGGAATCCGGGTATACGGATTATTGGCGCTTGTCGAAATCGCCGAAGGCGGACTCCAAGCTCGATAACCTTAAAGAGGTGGTCCAGGCGGTGTCGGAGTTCGACACGATGGAGGCCTATCTCGACCATGTCGCTTTGGTGGCCGAACATAATGACGGCGGCATTGAAGGCCAGGTTTGGCTCATGACCCTGCACGCCGCCAAAGGTCTTGAATTCCCCATCGTCTTCTTGCCTGGTTGGGAGGAGGAGATCTTCCCCTCGAAACGCTCGATCGACGAAGGCGGCGCGGCTTCTTTGGAGGAAGAGCGTCGGCTCGCCTATGTCGGCGTCACCCGGGCGGAGGAGTCCTGCCGCATTTCCTTCGCCGCCAATCGCCAGGTCTACGGATCGTGGCGCACCCAAATGCCGTCGCGGTTCGTCGACGAATTGCCGGAAGAACACGTGGACGTGGTCTCTGAGCCGGGGCTTTACGGCGCCGCAGCGGACGAGTTCGCGAGCCATTCCCAGTTCAGCGGGGCGAAGCTCGAGCCGGACACTTATTACGACAATCCCGGCTGGCGCCGGGCGCGGGCTTCGGCGGCGCGGCCGAAAACCAGCCCACCCGTGATTGACGGTCGCGGCGGCACAGTGTCCGTGAGCGCGCCAGGCGAGGCGAAATTCGCCCTTGGCCAGCGTGTGTTCCACCAGAAATTCGGCTACGGCAAAGTCGTCGAGGCCGAAGGACAAAAATTGACGGTTGATTTCGACCACTCCGGCGCGAAAAAAGTCATCGACACATTCCTTGAGGCGGCGTAAGCGCTAGCGCCATGAAAAAACTTAGTTGGACCGGACCCCACGCCGCCCTGAAATCGGCGGAGACTTATTTGTTCGAATTCTGCGAGGTGGAGGCGTTGAGCCTGCGTCGCCTCGACGGCGATCAAGAAGCGTTCGACGGCGAATGGACGCTGGAAGCCTATGTCGAGACCGAACCGGACCTCGCGTCCGTGAATGACGCCATCGCGGCGATGGATCCGAGCTGGCGCGACGTGCCGGCGTGCGAGATCGAAGAATTGCCCGACGTGGATTGGGTGGCGCACTCGCTCGAAGGCCTCGGCGTCGTCGAGGCGGGCCGTTTCGTACTCTATGGCGTGCACGATGCGGACAATCTGCCCGACAATCAAGACGCGATTCCCATACGGATCGACGCCAATCAAGCGTTCGGCACCGGCCATCACCCGACCACGGCGGGATGCCTCACCCTGCTCGACCGTTTCGCCGGCGCGCCAGCCGCCTCGATCCTCGATCTCGGCTGCGGCTCCGGCGTGCTCGCCATCGCCGCGGCGAAATTGTGGGACGAGCGCGTGCTCGCCGTCGACATCGATCCGAAGTCGGTGGAGATCGGCTTGAACGGCGTCGCGGACATGATCGACTTCGTCGCCTCGGACGGGCTCGCGGCCCCGGAAGTCGCCGCTAAAGGCCCGTTCGACTTCATCTTCGCGAACATCCTCGCCGGCCCCTTGGTGGAGTTCGCCCCGGCGATCGCCAAGGCCCTGACCGCCCCGGGCCGGGTCATGCTCGCCGGCCTGATGAGCGAGCAAGAAGAGGCGGTCACCGCCGCCTATGAGGCCCAAGGCATGCGCCGCATCAATCGCCTCGACCATGAGACCTGGCCGGTCTTGTTGTTCGTCAAAACAAGCCACGGCGCGGCTTAAGGCCGCTTGAGGCGAACGCCTCCCGGGCCCATACTGTCGCGCAAAATCAATACTCCAGCCTCCGAAAGGCCGCTCGTCATGTTCCAGACCTTCGACCCCGTCTCCGACCGCAGTTTCGCCGCCAAACATTTGCCGCTGCTGCGCGCGCAACTGGACGCCATGGGCCTTGACGGCTTCATCATCCCGCACGACGACGAATACCAGAACGAATACATCCCTGCGTATGCGGAGCGCCTCATGTGGGCCTCGGGCTTTTCCGGCTCCGCCGGCGCGGCGATCGTCTTACGCGACCGCGCCGTGGTGTTCTCAGACGGGCGCTACACGCTGCAACTGCGCCAACAAGTGGACAATGACTATTTCGACTACGCGGACATTACCGAAACGTCCCTCGCCGCCTGGCTGAAAGCGAACGCGCCGGCAGGCGCGGCGATCGGCTATGATCCGAAATTGCACGCCAAAGACGCCCTCGACAGGCTGACCGCCGCCGCCGACAAGCGCGGTTTCCGTCTCGTCGCCGTCGCCGACAATCCGATCGACGCGGCGTGGAGCGACCAGCCGCCGCGCCCCAAGGCGCCTGTCGTGCCGCATCCGGAAGAATTCGCGGGCGAGTCCTCCGAGGTCAAGCGCGCCAAGATCGGCGCAGCCGTCGCCGAGGCCGGCGCCGACGCTGTGTTGATCACCGCGCCGCCGTCGATCGCGTGGCTGTTCAATGTGCGCGGCGGCGACGTGGAGCGCTCGCCATTGCCCCTCGGCCGCGCCTTGGTCCACGCCGACGGCGCGGCGGAACTGTTCGTCGATCCGGACAAGGTCGACAACGCTTTGCCTGAGCATCTCGGCGACCGGGTGCAGCTGCGGGCGGAGACCGCCGTGGACGCAGCGGTGACCGACGCCGCCAAAGCCGGCAAGACCATCGCCGTCGACCCGAGCCTGACGCCGGTGCATTATCTTCTCGCCATCAACGAAGCCGGCGGGAAGGTCGTAGAGCTTACCGACCCATGCGCGGTGCCGCGCGCGGCGAAGAACCCGGTGGAGCTCGACGGCGCGCGCGCCGCGCATATTCGCGACGGCGCGGCGATTTGCCGGTTCCTGCATTGGCTCGACCAAACCGCCCATGACGGGTCATTGGATGAAATCGGCGCGGCGAAGAAACTCGAGGAATTCCGCGCCGAGACCGGCGTTCTCGTCGACCTCAGTTTCGATTCGATCTCCGGCGCCGGGCCCAATGGCGCGATTTGCCATTATCGGGTGAGCACCGACTCCAATCGCCCGCTCAAGCCAGGCGAATTGTTCTTGATCGATTCCGGCGGCCAATATCGCGACGGCACCACCGACATCACCCGCACCATGCCGATCGGCCAGCATACGGATGAAATGGCGGACCGTTTCACCCGCGTTCTGCAAGGCCATATCGCCCTCGCCGTGGCGCGGTTCCCGAAAGGCACCACCGGACATCAACTCGACGTCATCGCGCGCCGCCCCTTGTGGCAAGCGGGGCTCGACTTCGACCACGGCACCGGCCATGGGGTCGGCTCCTTCCTCGGCGTGCATGAGGGCCCGCAGCGGATCTCCAAAGCGCCGAACAGCCAGCCTTTGTTGCCGGGCATGATCTTGTCGAACGAGCCCGGCTATTACAAAGACGGCGAATTCGGCATCCGCATCGAAAACCTGATCATCGTCACGCCCGCAGCGCCGATCGACGGCGGCGAACGCACGATGCTCGGTTTCGAGACCATCACCTTAGCGCCGATCGATCTGCGCCTGGTGAAAGGCGACTTGCTGACCGACGACGAGCGCGAATGGCTTAACGCCTATCACCAGCGGGTGCGCGAGACGCTCACGCCTTTGGTGCCGAGCGAGGTCAAGGACTGGCTCGCCGAGGCGACCCGAGCGATCTAAACGCCGTCCACCATGGTCCGCCACTCGGCTTCGCTTAAGACCGCGACGCCGAGCTCTTCGGCTTTTTTCAATTTCGAACCGGCGCCCGGCCCGGCGACGACTAGGTCGGTCTTTTTCGACACCGACCCGGAAACCTTGGCGCCGAGGGATTGCGCCTGGGCTTTCGCTTCGTCCCGGGTCATCGTCTCTAAACTCCCGGTAAAGACGATCGTCTTGCCGGCCACGGGCGAGTCCTCGGCGCTCGCGGTCTCGAACGCCGGCGGCGCGACTTCGTCGAGCAAGGCCGCGACGGCGTCGCGATTGTGCGCCTCGGCGAAAAAGTCGATCACCCCGCCGGCGACGAGCGCGCCGACGCCATCGACGTCGAGCATGTCGGCGTAGGCCGGACTGTCGGGGTCAGCCGCGGCGATGGCGGCGGCCTGAAACGCGTCGAAGCCGCCATAGTGAACGGCGAACAGGCGGGCGTTGGTTTCGCCCACATGGCGGATGCCTAAGGCGTTGATCAAACGATCGAGGGGCGGCGCGCGGCGCGCGTCGATCGCCGCGAACAGATTGTCGATCGATTTGGCGTTGGTCGGCTGCGGCGCGCCGTCCTTGAGAACGCGCGCGCCGTCCTTATCGAGCTTATAGGCGTAAAGATCGATCTCGCCCGCCTCCTGGCGCGCTTTCAGCGTGAATATGTCCGCTGGCTGACCGACTATGCCCTGCTCGAAAAAGCTCTCAATCTGCTTCTCGCCGAGACCGTCGATATCGAGCGCTTTGCGCGAGATGAAATGCTTCATCCGTTCGACGATCTGCGCGGAGCAGATCAGTCCGCCCGTGCAGCGGCGCACCACGTCCTCTTTGCCCGTCGTCGGATGCACGTCGCGCACGGCAATGCTGTCGCACACCGGGCAGCGCTCGGGAAATTTGAACTTGCGCGCGCCCTTCTTGCGCTTATCGGTCAGCACTTCGACGATCTGCGGGATCACGTCGCCGGCCCGCTGCACCACCACTGTGTCGCCGACGCGGATGTCCTTGCGCTCGATTTCGTCTTGATTGTGCAAGGTGGCGTTGGAGACGACGACGCCGCCGACGGTCACCGGCCGCAGCCGCGCCACCGGGGTGAGCGCGCCGGTGCGGCCGACTTGAATGTCGATGCCTTCGAGCATTGTGGTGGCACGCTCTGCAGGAAATTTGTGCGCGATCGCCCACCGCGGGCTGCGCGACACGAAACCGAGCCGGCGCTGATAGTCGAGCCGGTCGACCTTATAGACGACGCCGTCTATGTCATACGGCAGATCCGGCCGATCGGCTTCGATCCGACCATAGGCGTCGAGCAATCCGTCGACGTCGTCGAACCGCTCCATGCGCGGATTAATGACGAAGCCGAGGGCCTTGAAAGCGGCGAAGGTCTCGATTTGGGTTTCGCCCAGCGGGGCGCTGATCTCGCCCCAGCCATGGACGAAGAAACGCAACGGCCGCGCCGCGGTGACCGCGGGATCGATCTGCCGCAACGACCCGGCGGCGGCGTTGCGCGGATTGGCGGCGGTCTTTTCTCCCGCCGCCTCGAGGCTTTCATTTAGCGCCGCGAAGTCCGCCGGCGCCATATAGACTTCGCCGCGCACCTCCAAAACGTCAAGATCCGTATCAAGACGATGAGGGATGTCGGCGATGGTGAGGGCGTTAGCGGTGACGTTTTCGCCCACCGCGCCGTCGCCCCTGGTCGCCGCGGCGACGAGCGCGCCGTTCTCATAGCGAATGCTGAGCGACAGGCCGTCGATCTTCGGCTCGGCGGTGAGCGCCATGGCGTCGCCCTCCCCGAGCTTAAGGAACCGCTTCACCCGGGCGACGAAATCAACCACGTCCTCGCGGTCGAACGCATTGTCCAAGGACAGCATCGGCTTAGCGTGGGCGTATTTTTCAAACTGGGTCGAAGGCGCGGCGCCGACCTTGGCGCTCGGCGAATCCGCACGCACAAGCTTGGGAAACGCTTTCTCAATGAGCGCGTTACGCCGGCGCAACGCGTCATAGGCGGCGTCGGAGAGATCCGGCGCGTCGGCTTGA
The DNA here is from genome assembly GCA_964461925.1 of uncultured Caulobacterales bacterium. Classification (GTDB taxonomy): domain Bacteria; phylum Pseudomonadota; class Alphaproteobacteria; order Caulobacterales; family Parvularculaceae; genus MED-G105. The sequence goes on from CAYWWL010000041.1 coordinate 6,573, forward strand.
TAATACGCCTCGTCAGCCGCGCCGATAAGCGCCGCGAGGCGCGCCAATTCGGCTTCGGCCTCCGCTTTGGAGAGCGCTTTGACGGGCTTGTCGCTGATGTCGGACGTATCGCTCATGTCGGCCTTGACGATCGGCTTGGTCGATCGAATTTACGGGTTATGCGGATTTCTTACGGCGCCGCGGCTTTGCGGGCTTCTTGCCCAAGAGACTGGCCGCCGCCGCCCGCGCCTCGTCGGTCACTTCTGCGCCGGACAACATCCGCGCCAATTCGTCGACCCGCGCCTCGTCGTCAAGCGCGCGCACATGGGTGGTGGTGGCGTCGCCGCCTTGGTCTTTCTCCACCAGCCAGTGGCGCGTCGCCCGCGCGGCGACCTGCGGGCTGTGGGTGACGACGAGAACTTGGGCGTCGGCGCCGAGGCGCAATAGCCGCTCCCCCACCGCGTCCGCCACGGCCCCGCCAACGCCGGCGTCGACCTCGTCGAAAATGATCACGGTGCGGTTTTCCTTCGCCGCCAGCGCCGCTTTCATGGCGAGAATGAAGCGCGACAGCTCGCCGCCCGAGGCGATCGTCTTCAACGGTCCCGCCGGGGCGCCGGGATTGGTGGCTACCAGAAACTCCACCGCGTCGATGCCGTCCGGTCCCGGATTATCGGCGTCGGTGTCGATGTCCACGGCGAACGCCGCCTTGTCGAGCTTTAACGGCGCAAGCTCCCGCGCCACCGCTTTTTCAAGCGCGCCGCCCGCCTTGCGTCGCGCCGCTGAGACCGCTTTCGCCGCGGCGGCGTAGTCGGCGTCGAGGGCTGCGGCTTTTTTCTCGAGCGCGGCCATGCCCGCCGCGCCCGCGTCCAAGGTTTCCAAGGTCTCGCTCGCTTTGGCCAGGACCTCCGGCAATCGATCGGCGGCGACGCCATGTTTGCGCGCGGCGGCCCGGAGCGAGAACAAGCGCTCCTCGGTGCGCTCCAATTCCTCGGCGTCGAACTCGAACGCCGCAGCGGCGGCGTCCACCGCCGCGCGCGCCTCCATAATTTCGCTCAACGCGCTGTCGATCTTGTCGAGCGCTCGGGTCAATGCATTGTCGCCGTCTTCAAACGCGCTGGCGGCTTTGGTCAATCGATGGGCGGTGGCCGACAAGGCGCCATCGACGCCGTCATCGGACAGTTGCGACGCCGCGGCGGCGAGATCGCCGGTGATTTTCTCCGCCGCGACCAATTCCGCGCGGCGTTCGGCGAGGCTCGCCTCCTCGCCGGCGCTGGGATCGAGCTGGGAGAGTTCGTCGACCACATGGCGCAGATAGTCCGCCTCCCGCGCAGCCGTCGCCATGGCGTCATGGCGCGCGGCCAGGTCTGCGTGGGCCGCCTGGCGCGCCCGCCACGCCGCGTCGAGGTCCTTGGTGTCGTCTTTCAAGCCGGCGAATTCATCGAGCAAGGATCGATGGGTCGAGGCGGTCAAAAATCCGCGCCCGTCATGCTGACCATGAATCTCCAACAGGGCGCCGCCGATCTTCTTCAATAGGGCGATCGACGCCGGCTGGTCATTGATGAAAGCGCGGCCGCGCCCGTCCGGCGTCTGCACCCGGCGGAGGATGATTTGGTCGTCTTCGATCGACAGATCGTTTTCTTCCAACGCCGCCCAGACAGGATGATCCGCTTGCGGCTCGAACACCGCCGTGACGACGCCGCGCTCGGCCCCGCGCCGCACCGCGCCGCGCGCCGAACGGCCGCCAGCGGCAAGCCCCAAGGCGTCAAGCAGGATCGATTTGCCGGCCCCGGTCTCTCCGGTCAACGCCGTCAGGCCTTCGCCCAATTGCAATGCGAGGGATCGGATTAAGACGAAGTCTTGAATGTGCAGCGCGGTCAGCACTTATGGCGTTCTCCAAAACGCGCAGCCGCGGCCCCTATTGCGGCAGCGTTTCGTCTCTTCGGATCGGCGAGTTGGTGCCAATGTCCTCAGCGCCCGATGGCGGACGCGCGACGCCGTCAATGTCGACGCCACGATCGAGACGTTCCTCTTCATCTTTTTTCTTTTCCTTGACCTTGCGCAAGGCCGCCGTCGGCGGCGTCGTGCCTTGCTCTAAGATCCCGGCGTCGGCCAGCAGGTCATAGGTGTATTTGTACCACTCGCTGCCCGGATAATTATAGCCGAGGAAATTCGCCACGTGCCGCGCTTCGTCATAGACGCCAAGCCCGAGATACGCTTCGACGAGGCGATGCATGGCTTCGGGCGCGTGGCTCGTCGTCTGATAATCGTCGACCACGGTCTTAAACCGGTTGATCGCGGCGATATGCTTGCCGGCCCGCAGATAGAAACGGCCGACATACATTTCCTTGCCGGCCAAATGGTCGAGGGTCAGGTCGAGCTTCAGCCGCGCGTCGAGCGCGTATTCCGTATCAGGATAACGTCGCACCACGTTGGTCAACGCCACAACGGCCTTGTCGGTGAAGTCCTGGTCGCGGCCGACGTCGCGGATCTGCTCGTAAAAGCACATCGCTTTGAGATAATAGGCGTAAGGCGCGTCGCGGTTGCCCGGGTGGAGCGAAATGAACTGGTCGAGCCCGGCGATCGCCTCGTCGTAATCGTTCTGGCGATAATAGGAGAACGACTTCATCAGCATCGCCCTGCGCGCCCACGCCGAATAGGGGTGCTGGCGTTCGACTTCTTCGAACAACGGGATCGCGCGATCGAAGCGATTGCGCTCCAGCGCTTCGGTCGCCAACCGGTAGAGCTCCTCCACCGGGCGCTCGACATAGGCGAGTTTCGCCTTTTTGCCGTCGCCGCCGCAGCCCGCCGCAGCGAGGATCGCGAAGGAGGAAATAATCAGTCGACCGGTTCTCGATAAACGCACTCTGTCACCTTTTCCCAGCGCCGCAATGGGCGCCTATTGCCGGCGCGTCGCCGGGACGCGCCATGGTCGGCGTCGCTGCGCGGCCGGATCAGGAATAACCGTCGAAGCGCGCGCGCCGCCCATAGGATTAGTCGCGCCTGCCGCCAGGGTCAATCGATTGCGTCGCCCGTCCAAGCCCCTTTACGGGCCGCCGCCGGCGCATGGCTTAGACCATCTGGAGCAGTTTATGCGCCATCGCGGTATTGAGCGCGTGTCCGGGCTTGCGGGCGCTGATCGCCGCCTCGATCGGGGCCCCGATGAGCGCTAAATCTCCGAGCAAATCCAACGCCTTATGCAGGGCGAACTCATGCTGGTGGCGGAGCCCGCCGGGATTGAGGATCGCCGCGCCGTCGACGATCAAGGCGTTGTCGAGCCCGCCGCCGAGGCCGAAGCCCGCCGCCTGCATGGCGTCGATGTCGCGCCGCCGGCAGAAGGTCCGCGCCGTCGCCAAGGCGGCCAAATCGTCGGCGGCGGCGAGATTGAGCGTCACCGACTGCCGGCCGATGGCGGCTTGGTCGAAGTCGATCTCCACTCGCAAGGTCCGGTTCGGCGACGGTTCGATCAGGATCCAGCGATCGTTCTCGCGATCAAGCAGGTCGATTGGCGCCGTGACTTTCAGGCTGCGGCGGGGTCGATCAAGATCGATCAGCCCGGCGGTCCCGATCGCGTCGACAAAGGCCGCCGCGCTGCCGTCCATGATTGGCGCTTCCGGTCCGTCCAAGGCGAGAACGGCGTTGTCTAAGCGGCAGATCGCGCACGCCGCAATCACATGTTCGACGGTTCGCGCGCTGACGCCGGCCTCAGTGCGCAACGCGGTGCCCAAGTGCGTGGGGGCGACACTGTCAGGATTGACCGGGATCGCCGGCGCGTCGGCGAGGTCCATGCGTTGCACCGAAATCCCCGCCCCCGGCGCCGCCGGCGCGATAGTCAAACGACAGGACTCGCCAGTGTGCAGCCCGACGCCCGCAAGGGTCGCCGGCCGCGCCAAGGTTGTTTCGGCGGCGGCGGCGTCGACCCATCGCAGCGCTGAAGAAGTGATGGTGGCGTCATCCATGGGCGCAGGTTTTCCTATCGCGCT
>CAYWWL010000042.1:0-7029 GCA_964461925.1 uncultured Caulobacterales bacterium
CATTCGTCGCGGAACCGACAGGCGGCGGCGACTCACCGAGAGCGCGCCTTGTACCCACCGCGCTTGGCTCTGTCCAGAAAATCTTTCGCCGATGCGAACATTGGCGGCGGCGCGCTGCCGCCCTCGCGGCTGGGAAGGGCGCGACCCGGTTTTGTGAATCAGCCCAAGTCGGGCTAGGACGGCGGCGAAGCTATATAAAGAGGCCGCCATGGCAGACGCCCCGCCGCCACGCGAACTGACGGATCTGAAGCATCTGGGTCAATCGAGCGCCTTGCCGGAGAACCCTGACGCCGCCGTGCTCGACGTCGCCGCCAATCCCCATAGCGACGTTCACTATGTGGCGCGCTTTGTTTGCCCGGAGTTCACGTCCTTGTGCCCGGTGACCGGACAACCGGATTTCGCCCATTTGGTGATCGATTATGTCCCGAATAAATCGATAATTGAATCAAAGTCTTTCAAGCTATTCCTTGGGTCATTTCGTAACCACGGAGCCTTCCATGAAGACTGCACTGTGGGGATCGCGAAGCGGCTGATCGCGGCGGCGGCGCCGCATTGGCTGCGGATCGCCGGCTATTGGTATCCCCGCGGCGGCATTCCGATCGATATTTTTTATCAAAGCGGACCGGTCCCAGACGGCGTGTGGGCGCCGGATCCGGGCGTCGCGCCATACCGCGGCCGCGGCTGAACGCGCGTAAGTAAGGATAATCAAGAGGGAGAAGAGAATGCGCATTGGATGGATGGCGGTGGCGCCGGCGCTGGCTTTATGGGCGTGCTCGGCGGGCGACGAGGGCGCTGAGGCGACGAGCGACAAGACGACCAACGCGGCGCCGACGCAGCAGGCTGACGTCGCCGCCGGCCAAGCGATGGCGGCTGCTGACGCCGTCGACGCGCCGGCGGACGCGGCCGAGCCCCAGCGGTCAAGCGCGGAAATCCTCGCCGAGTCCACGGCGGCGGACTGGCGCGCGCTGGATCCTGAAGAAACGCTCTATATCGACGTCGAGGACGGTCGCGTGGTGGTCGCCTTGTCGCCGCGCTTGGCGCCTGGCCTGGTGGCGCAATTACGCACCCTGACCAAGGCCGGCTTCTACGACGGGTTGTCCTTCTATCGGGTGATCGAGGGCTTCGTCGCCCAGGGCGGCGACCCGTTTAGCGCAAAGGACATTGGCGAGGCGGCGCCGAGCCTGGCGGCTGAATTCGACGCCCCCTTAAGCGACGATCTCGATATTTGGATTCAACCGGATGCGGATGGTTACGCCGATCAAGTCGGTTGGCTCGGCACGCTGCCCGTGGGCGTCGATCGGGCTGAGGGGCGCGTCTGGCACCTGCACTGCGTCGGCGCGTTCGCCTTCGGCCGCAATAACGAAAAGGATTCCGCCTCGACGGAGTTTTACGTCACCCTACAGCCGCAGCGCTATCTCGATCGCAACCTCACCGTCGCGGGGCGGGTGATCAGCGGCATGGAGCATCTCCAGGCCCTGCGCCGGGTGGCGCCGCCGCAGTCTGAGGCCGACGATCTTGGCGATCCCATCGTCTCCATGCGGTTCGCCGCCGACACGCCCGAAGCCGAGCGCAGCAATTTCGAAGTGCTTGATTCCAGCCGTCCGATCTTCGCCGACTATATGGCGGCGCGGCGCAATCGCCCGGAGGACTTCTTCTATTTCCGGCCGAACTATATCGACATCTGCCAGGCGCCGACGCCGGTCCGACCCGTGGCGCAGGACTAACGTCGATGGCGGGGGCGGACGACGACAGGCGCGACCATCCTTATACGGTGGGACCATGGACGGTGACCGCCGAGGAGACCGTTTACGACAATCCCTGGATCCGCGTGATTGATCACAAAGTGCGCCACCCCAATGGCGCGCCAGGCCAATATGGCCTTGTGCATTTCAAAAATCGCGCGATTGGGGTGTTGGCCATCGACCAGGACGGGTTCGCTCCCTTGGTGGGGCAGTTTCGGTTCCCGCTCAATCGGTATAGCTGGGAAGTGCCGGAAGGCGGCGGGCCGCTCAAGGACGACCCGCTTGATGCAGCGCAGCGCGAATTGGCCGAAGAGACAGGCTTCATCGCCGGACAATGGCTGGAATTGGCGCGTTTTGACGTGTCCAATTCGGTGACGGACGAAGAATCAGTCTGTTTTTTGGCCTGGGATTTGACCCCTGGCGCGCCGGCGCCGGAAGAAAGCGAGCAGTTTGCTTACGACCGTGTTAGATTTTCGGCGCTTCACGATCGAGTGCTGAGTGGCGAAATCCGCGACGCATTGACTATTATAATGGTTCTGAAGGCGTGGCGGTTGGCGCAAGCGGGAAATTTGCCGCCGGATGTGTGCGCTCTATTGGGCGTTTAGCGCTGGTTGATCGAGGAATCTTCGATCGACTGCGGATAGGAGGCCAGGGATGGCTGATTCACCTTTGACCAATGCGTCGCCGCGATTGGCGGCGAACACTGACGCACCGAACGGGGCTGAGCGCGCGACCGGGCTGAGCGCTGAGCAAGCCTGGCCGAGGATCCGCGTCGAAGCGGCGACGGCGGCGGCCACCGAACCGGCGCTGGCTAGTTTTCTCCACGCTACGGTGCTCAATCACGAGAGTTTCTCCGACGCTTTGTCCTATCGGCTGGCGCAGAAATTATCTGACGTGGAAATGAACGCCATGCTTTGGCGGGAAGTCTGCGCGGAAGCCTATGCGGACGATCCTGAGATCGTCGACGCGGCGCTGCGCGACATCATCGCCGTGTTCGAGCGCGATCCTGCGTGCCACGAATACGTGCAGCCGTTCTTGTACTTCAAAGGCTATTTGGCGCTCCAGGGGCATCGCGTCGCTAATTGGCTATGGGGGCGTGATCGCCGTCCGCTCGCCCTTTTTCTGCAAAGCCGGATGTCGGAGCTGTTCCAAGTGGATATTCATCCGGCCACGGTGATTGGCAAAGGCGTTCATATCGACCACGCCAGCGGCGTCGTCATCGGCGAAACCGCTGTGATCGAAGACGACGTGTCGATTTTCCAGGGCGTGACCTTAGGCGGCACCGGCAAAGAGACCGGCGACCGCCATCCGAAAATTCGCAAGGGCGCCTTGGTCAGCGTCGGCGCCAAAGTGCTCGGCAATATTGAAGTCGGCGAGGGCGCGAAAGTCGCCGCCGGGAGCGTCGTTCTGCATCCGGTGCCAGCGGGGTGCACCGTCGCGGGCGTGCCGGCCAAGCCTGTCGGCGACTGCGCCCGGGCGCCGTCGGAGACCATGGACCAAACCTTCGACGTCTGATCCGTTAGCGGCGATGGCGCTTGCTAGTGATTATGGCCGGCGGCTTTCGCCGGCGACTTGGCCTTGGCGACCACGTCGATCGTGACGCCATCGGTGAAAGTGACGGTGATCGGCACCTCGGCGCCGTCCTCGATCGCGCCGTTTAATTGCATCAACATCACATGCTTGCCGCCGGGTTCGAAGGCGGCGCTGTCGCCGGCGGCGATGGAGACATTGCTTACCGGCTGCATCGCGACGACGCCTTCAGCGGAGCGCGTGGTTTCATGCAATTCGGTGACGCCGGCGACCGGCGTCGTGACGGAGACCACGTCGACGGCCTCGCCGCCGCCATTGCATACGGTGAAAAACGCCGCGCTCATGCCTGACGCCGACGGCGTGGCGCGCACCCAAGCGTCATTGATCGAAACGCCGCCGTCCTCGGCGCAGGTCTTCGCCTTATGGCCATCGGCGTGATGGATTTCGGTCTTCTCACCACAGGCGATGAGACCGGCGGCGATGCACGCGATCGCGATGGGACGTAAGGTCATGATCAACTCCGTTCATAGGCGAAGCGCGGCGGATCAAAGCGACCGCGGCGGGGATGAAACTGCATCGCTCATAAGATCATTTCAGGCATTTGCCAAACCGAAGGATGGGGCTAAGAAAGGCCACGACACAGAAAAATACGGTGGGAAAGCGGCATGGACGCGACTGAAATCAATAAATTGCAGGCATATTTCCGCAACAAATTTGGACTGGAGACATTCAGCGTGCGGGGTCGCCCGAAAAAGGACGATTCCGCGGAGGTCTATTTTGGCGAGGAATTCGTCGGCGTGATCTTCAAAGACGATGAAGACGGCGACCTCTGCTACCAATTTAATATGGCGATTTTGGACGAAGATTTATAAGCAAATTCAGTTCTGTATCTGATATAATGGATGCGACTGACGTAATTTGCGAGCTGACGACCTAATGGCCTCTGCCTATCTCGAGGCGCAAACTCCGCTTTTGCCCGCTGCCCCTGCAGCGTCACGCGCCGGCTTTTTCGGCGCGATCCTTCGCGATCGGCCAATTTTTATCGCCACCATCGTCATCATCGGCGTCGCCGCCTTGGCTGCGGTGGCGTTGCGTCGCGCGCCGACGGCGGCGGCGATTGGCCACGGCGTTTTTCTCGTCAGCTTTTGGGCCGCGCTCGCGATCCCGCCAATGGTCGCGTCGCTGGCGCCGACGAGCGCTGCGCGACGCGGGGTTTTGGTCATCGCGCTCGCCGCGGCCGCCATTCTCGCGCCGTTCTTATCGCCGATGGCGCCGTTCTTTTGGGATACGGACTATATCGCGATCCTGCAGGTCGTGCTGATCGCGTCTGGCGCACTGACGCTGATCAAGCCGATCATCGCGCCGGAGTTGCGATTGCATGGCATGCCATTGCTTGCAGCGCCGATCGGGACGGTGGCGAGCATCGCGTTTTACGCCGCAGGGCTGCTTGCAGAATGGCGCCTTGGACCCGCGACGCCGGTGATCATCGTTGTTTCAAGCCTGCTGGCGGTGCATTTCCTATTGACGTTGATCAATGCGTTCGGTCGTGAATTTGCGAAGGGCGGCGCTACGCAACAAGCGCTCGGGCGCGCCACGGACGCGGCCGCGCCTTACGCAATGTTCGTATTGTTGCTGACCGTCGTCGCTCTGGCGGCGAACGGCGTGCGCCTCGGCGTCGCCAGCGGGTTCGCCGACGGCGGCGCCGTGACGCAATTGTTCGCGTTATGCGCCGCGCCGATCTTAGTGACGTTCTTCGTCGGCGGCGCTTTGATCGCGCTCCGCCCAACCGGCGACACGATCGCCTTCGAGGCCAATCGTCGGCGCGTCGTGGTGCGCAACGTCACCGCCCAAGGCCGGCGCATTCTGCCGGCGAGCAGCGGCGTCGCGGCGATGGCGATCATCGCGATCGTCGCGGTGGTCGCGGCGTTCGATCGATCCTCGCCCCTATGGAGTGGCGTCGCGGTGATCAGCCTGATCGCCGGGGCCTGCGCGGCGGCGGCGTTCATCTCATTTCGCGCCGGGGTTCTTCTCGGGGTGGTGGCCATGGCGCTCACCTTGATCCTGGATTGGCTGATTGGACTGATCGCGGCGCCCTTGCGGCCGGTGGACGAGATCGCTTTGATCCTGTTGGCGACATCGGCGCTCGCGCCGATCGTCTTGAACTGGCGCGAGGAACGCGACCCGTGGCGCAAATCGGCCGACGTGGCGCGCCTGGTGGTCGCCGAACAAGCGCCGAGCTTCCTGATCATTTTAGCATTATGGCCGGCTGGCTTGTGCGCCGCCGCCGCGTCGGGCTATTGGCCGGAAGCCTATGCGGTCGCGAGCCGATTGGTGGTTTATCTCGCCGCCGGATTCGTCGCCGTTTCGATCTATATGGTCGGGTTCGGCGCGCTCCTCGGCCGCGAACGCTAATCCCGCCATCGCGACGCGGTCCCTCGCATAATTTCGCTTAGCTTGCTTGTAGCCCGGCGACGAAATCGCGAACCTGGCGATCAATATTCTTCCATTCCGGCAAGTATGGTTTCTTGAACCGATAGATCACCGACACATTGTTGGTGAATTCGTATTCGCGCCAGCAATAGGGGCTTTTGATTTCGCTGCGCTCTTTTACGCAGAAGATCGCGATCTGCGCGCCGTCGTCATCTTCGCCGAGATATAGTTCGGTATCGGAATATCCGTTTGTCGGCACGTTGGCGGGCTGCTCGCGGAACTCGAACCGGACCAAGCGCAGCGGCGTCGCCAGGCCGCGCTTGTCGATGGTTTGAGGCAGATACAATTTGTCGATCCGGCCGGCTTCGTCGAAGGCTGTGGTGCGCTCTGCGATGGTGATGTCGAGCCGGCGCGATTCCGGATCGTCTTCGACGAATTCAGCGCGCCGCGCCGGGGTGTAGCCGGAGAAGGTCGACCACAGCGCGTAGAGATAGACCTCGTCGCGTTGGCCGCCGCGGCGATCGCGGGGATAGACCGTGAAATTGGCCGGGATCGACCAGGTCACGTCGGCGACCTTTAGTTGGATTTTTTCTTCGCTAATCGCCGGGCTCGGCACGTTGCCGCCAAGCTCGTCCATGCTTGGCCCGACGTAATAATAAAGAAAAACTGCGCACAGGATGAGGGTCGCTAAAAAGATCGCCAGCGGATAGCGCCAACTCGACTCTTCTTTGATTTCTTCGCCGCCAAGACCGGTATTCGTCATCGTCGCCCTACAAACACATTCTCGTTACTCCTGGTGCGCGCAGAAGTGGCTCACCGGGTCAAAGACTAGTCGCATTCGACCGGCTTGAGTATCCCCTTAGGCCAATGAAATCCCAGTCGCTGCGCCAATTTTCCCCCGTCTCGCGATCAAGGTCGATGGTCGCTTGCGGTTCTGGACACGCTTTTAGGGCGTCGCTGGGGGCGCGCCCCGAGACAAGCGGCCGCAGGTATTCGCGCCCCCGGCGGGTTTAATTGTTGCGTTGCGGCAATTATCTCCCGGGGCATTCCGGCGACGATGATGCGCGTCGCGCCGATGCGATGAGGACCGCCATGGCGTTTGATGAATTACCGCTGCCCAAGTCAGTGACCGCTGAAACCGTCGAGACCGTCCGTCACTGGACCGACGGCTTGTTTTCGTTTCGATTGAGCCGTCCGGCGAGTTTCCGATTCCGCTCCGGCGAATTCGTCATGCTTGGCCTGATGGTGGAGGGCAAGCCGTTATTGCGGGCCTACTCCATCGCCAGCCCGGCCTGGGACGATGGGCTTGATTTTTATTCGATCAAGG
>CAYWWL010000042.1:7039-10404 GCA_964461925.1 uncultured Caulobacterales bacterium
TACCTCGCGGCTTCAACATATCGCGCCGGGGCAGACCGTCTTGCTCGGCAAGAAGCCCACTGGAACCTTGGTGCTCGACACATTAGCGCCGGGCCGACGGCTCTATATGATCTCCACCGGCACCGGCTTCGCGCCTTTCGCCAGTCTTCTGCGCGACCCGGAGACCTATGAAAAATTCGACGATGTGATCGTCACCCATACCTGCCGCGGCGGCGCCGAGCTGGACTATAGCCGCGCGATCGTCGAGGGTTTGTCGCGCGATCCTCTGGTCGGCGACGTCGCGCCGGAGAAGGTCACTTTTTTCGATTCCCTGACCCGCGAGGACTATGCCCGCAACGGTCGGATCACTGATCTCATCGACAGCGGCGCCTTCTTCGAGATGATCGACCGGCCGGCCTTCAATCCCGCCCATGATCGCGTGATGATTTGCGGCTCCATGGACATGATCCAGGATACCAGAGCGCTAGCCGAAAGGGCGGGGCTGGTGGAAGGGTCCAACGCTGCGCCGGGAACCTATGTGGTGGAAAAAGCCTTCGTCGCTTGATCGGTAAGGCGGGGCGTCCGAAACGTCGCATGGCGGCGGGACGCAATTGCCAGGGCGTCGCTGTCAGCGTTACTCTCCGACTGCGGAGCGGCGCGCGTGGCGCTGGTCGCGCCATATGAGGACGGCCGCCCATGGTCGACGGATCCGCCATGACCGAAGACAATCAGGCCGCCGCGGCGGCCCATCCTGCGCCGCCGGCGGCGAAAGGCGACGCGCAGCGGGTCGTCGTGGTCGAAGACGTCTTCAAAAGCTATCACACCGGCGATGAAACCGTAGAGGTTTTGCGCGGGGCGAGCCTTGCCCTCAATCGCGGCGAAACGGCGGCCTTGATCGGCGAATCAGGCAGCGGCAAGAGCACGCTCTTGCATTTGATCGCCGGCCTCGACGCCATTGACGCCGGGGCGATATCGGTCGCGGGCGTGGCGCTCGCCGGCGCTGACGATAACGCCCGCGCGGAATTGCGCCGGCGCACGGTGTCGGTGATTTTCCAGCAATTCAATCTCATTCCTAGCCTCGACGTCGCCGCCAATCTGCGATTCTACGCGCGGCTCTCCGGCGCGGTCGACGAGGCCTGGACGCAAACCGTGATCGAGCGGCTCGGCCTTGCTGCGCTAACAGATCGGTATCCAGAGCAACTTTCCGGCGGGCAACAGCAAAGGGTGGCGATCGGCCGCTCCTTGATCGGCAGGCCCCCAGTGATCCTCGCTGACGAACCGACCGGCAATCTCGACGTGGCGGCGAGCGACGAGGTGATGGCGCTAACCAAAGAGCTTGTCGCCGAAAGCGGCGCCAGCCTGTTGATGGTGACCCATTCCATGCGGCTTGCGGAGATGCTCGATCGGCAATTCGCCATCGCCGATGGGCGCATCCAATGACGGCCTTCCTCGCGACGCTCGCGGCGCTGTTGAGCCATTGGCGCCGACGGCCCGGACAAGCGGCGCTGTTGATCGTTAGCTTGGCGTCGGCGACGGCGCTGTTCTCAGGCGTGCAAGCGATCAATCTGCAAGCGCGACAGAGTTATGACGAAGCGGCGCGGCAATTGGGCGGCGATCAATTGCCGAGCCTGATCAGCCCGTCGGGGGCGCGGTTCGACGAGCGCGCCTTCGTCGAACTGCGCCGCGCCGGCTGGCGAGTTTCGCCGGCGCTGGAAGGCGGCGTGCGGATCGACGGTCGCCGCTACCGCGTAATCGGCGTAGACGTCGTCACGCTGCCGCGCCAAGCGAGCCTTGTGACCCTGGACGCGGTGGCGCGCGACGCCACGATCGATCCAGCCGATATTCTGACGCCGCCTTATATGGCGTTCGCCGCGGCGGACGTGGTCGCGCGATTGGCGTCGACGTCGGCGCTCACGACTGAGAGCGGGCGGCCCTTGCCGGCCTTGCGGGCCTGGCCGGGGGCGGCGCCGAACACCTTGATCATGGACATTGGCGCGGCCCAGGCGTTGCTCGACGCGCGCGGCCAGCTGTCGCGCTTGATCCTCGAGGGACGTTCCGCGCTCGCGCCGCCGCTCAAGCAGGCGACAAATATTCCGCTAACGGAGATAACGCCGAACGACGGCGGCGGGGTCGGACAATTGACCGGCAGTTTTCACCTCAATCTGACCGCCTTCGGATTCTTGTCGTTCCTCGTCGGACTGTTGATCGTCTATTCCTCGATCGGTCTCGCCTATGAGCAGAGACTTGGCGCATTTCGAACCCTGCGAGCTTGCGGCGTCTCGGCCGATCAATTGACCATGGCTCTGATCTGCGAGGTGCTCGCCATCGCTTTGGGGGCGGGCGCGCTTGGCGTGCTGCTCGGCTTCGTCATCGCCGGCGCGATCCTGCCCGACGTCTCCTTGACCTTGAGATCGTTGTACGGGGCCAGCGTCGCCGGCGATTTGCAAATCAAACCGCAATGGGCGTTGATCGGATTGAGCGTCAGCGTGATCGGCGCCCTGGCGGCGTCGACCAGCAACCTTCTGAAAGTACGGCGCTTGCCGATTCTTGCGCCAAGCCGGCCCCAGGCCTGGCTGTCGGCTCAGCGCCGAGCGATGCGGCGCAACGCCATTGGCGCCGTGGCCATGGTCGCCCTCGCATTGGCTTTGCTCGCCGCCGACGCCGGCCTTGCGGCGGGCTTCGTCTTGATGGGCGCGGTGCTTATCGCCGCGGCGTTGTGCCTGCCGATCATCGTCGGCGCGGCGCTCGGCTTTTTCGCCAAGCGGGCGACGACGCCGATCGCTGAGTGGTTCTGGGCGGACGGGCGCCAGCAATTGCCGAGCCTGTCCTTCGCGCTGCAAGCTTTGTTGATCGCTCTGGCGGCGAATATCGGCGTCAGCTCCATGGTCGGCAGCTTTCGCGTCACCTTCGTCGATTGGCTCGATCAGCGGCTCGTCGCCGATCTTTATGTCCGCTTTGACGACGCCGCGGCGGCCGACGCGGGCGCGGCCTGGCTGATCGACCGCGACGAGGTTCGCCGGGTGCTGCCGTTCGGTTTCGCCTCGACCCGTCATGGGAACGCGTCGGTCAGCGTCGTCGGCTACACCTCTGATGAAATCTATACGGATAATTGGCCTCTGTTGAACGCGATCGACCGGGCTTGGGACAAGACTGGCGCTGGCCAAGCGGCGTTCGTCAATGAGCAATTCTTCCGCGCTACGGGGCTCGGCGCCGGCGATTCGATCGACATCTACGCGTCGGGCCGGGCGATCCAGGCCGACGCCGATACCGACGGTGACGGCGTGGTGGACAGCCAGGACAACTGTCTGGATTTGGCCAACCCCGACCAGCTGGACGCCGACGCCGACGGCTACGGCAACGCCTGCGACGGCGACCTGACCAACGAC
>CAYWWL010000043.1:0-10338 GCA_964461925.1 uncultured Caulobacterales bacterium
TTAGCGCGCCGCCTTTTCCGCCGCGCGCAAGACCCGCAATAGATTGCCGCCCCAGATCTTTTCGATCTCGTCTTCGGAATAGCCGCGGTGGACCAATTCCCGCGTCACGTTCAAGGTCTCGCTGGCGTCGGCCCAGCCGTCGACGCCGCCGCCGCCGTCAAAATCCGAGGCGATGCCGACATGATCGACGCCGGCCACTTTCACCGCATGGTCGATATGGTCGACCAGGTCGGCGACGTTCGCCCGCGCCTCGATCTCCCACATGCCTTTAATCCGTTCGGCGTAGGCGGCGCGGGTCTCCGGGCTCGCCGCGGCGCGCTGTTCGGAGGTCTCCAATTGCAGCTCTTTGCGCAGGGCGTCGCGGAAAGCGATCTGTTCTTCCGTGTACGGCTTCACATAGGCGTCGAGAGCCACCAATTGCACGACGCCGCCGGAATCCCGCAGCGCCTCCAATTGCGCGTCGTCGAGATTGCGCGGGCTGTCGGCGATCGCCTTAACGCCGGAGTGCGAGGCGATGATCGGCGCTCGCGAAGCTTCGATCGCCTGCAGCATGGTCTTGCGGCCGGCGTGGGAGGCGTCGACCATGATGCCGGCGTCGTTCAAGGCGGCGATCAAATCGCGGCCCGCTTCGGACAAGCCGCCCCATTTCTCCTCCTCGTCGCGCTCCGGGTTCGGATTGGAGCTGTCGCCGAATTGGTTATGGCCGAAATGGGTGACGCCGACATAGCGCACGCCGCGCTCGGCCCATTCTTCGATCACCGACAAATCGTCGCCGAGGGGGAACGCGTTCTCGACGCCGATCAGCGCCGCTTTACGACCGCTACGGACGATCTTCGCCACGTCGCTGGCCTTTTTCGCCATCGCCACGCGCTCCGGATAAGCGGTGACGAAACGGTCGATGCCGGCGAAGCGCGAGCCGGCGATCCATTGCGCTTGCGCCAGGCCTTCTTCGGTCATCGGCCCTTGCGGCGTGTAGACGATGAAGAACGCCGCATCGAGGCCGCCGATGCGCATTTTAGGCAGGTCGACCTGGCTGGTGGTGAAGCCTCCGGGATCGGTGGTCGGGGTGGCGAAGGTCAGGGGAATGTCGACATGGGTATCGAGGGCGATCACCCGATCATGAATGGCGCGGGCTTTCGCCTCCATGGCGGCGTCCGCGAGCGGTTGCGCGACGGCGGACAGCGCCGCTCCCGAAGCGGCGACGAAACTAGCGACGAACGCCGCGGCCTTAATAGCGCCATGGTGCATGACTGATCCCCTTCTAGATCGGCGGGCGACGTTCGATTGTCGCTCCTATGGGGCGCGATTAATGTCGCGCCAAGACGTCTTTGACCGCCTCCACCAGGCGATCCTGGGAAACGGCGAATTGCGCCGGTTGACCCTCGCGCCATTCCGCATTGTCTTCAATCTCTTTCGACAGGCGGGCGCCGAGGACCAGGTCCTTGATCGTCACTTCGCCGGCGGCGCGTTCGTCCTCGCCCTGGATCACCGCCACCGGGGCGGCGCGCTTGTCGGCGTATTTCATCTGCGCGCGCATGCCCGATCCGCCGAGATAGACCTCGGCGCGCACGCCCGCGGCGCGCAAGGCCGCCGCCATTTTTTGATAGGCCGGCATTTGCTCAGGCTCCAAGGCCAGCACCACCACCGGTCCCGCCGCCGCGGCGAGCGCGTCGCCGGCGTTCATCTCCAAGGCCGCCAATAGGCGCGAGACGCCGACGGAAACGCCGACCGCCGGCACCTCCACGCCTTTGAAGCGTTTGACGAGCCCGTCATAGCGACCGCCCGAGGCGACCGAGCCGAACCGCACCGGACGGCCTTTTTCGTCGGACACGGTGTAATTCAATTCCGCTTCGAAAACCGGGCCGGTGTAGTATTCAAGCCCGCGGATCACCGATAAGTCGATCTTTGCGCTGGCGTCGTCGAGGCCGAGGGCGGCGAGCCCCGCCGCCATGGCGGAGAGGGTTTCGACCCCTTTCGCGCCGGCCGCCGACCCGCCGATTAGATTCGCCAGAGCGTCGCACGTGGCGGCGTTCTCAGGCTTGGTGGCGTCCATGAACGACATCACCCGATCGATTTGATCGTCCTTCAGCTTCGCCCCTTCGGTATAGTCGCCGGACTCGTCCTTACGGCCTTCGCCGAGCAAGGCGCGCACGCCGTCGGTCCCGAGCCGATCGAGCTTATCCATAGCCCGCAGCACACTGAGCTTTTGCTCCGCGTCGCGTTCTTCGTCGACGCCGATCATCTCCAATAGGCCGGTGAGGACGTTGCGGTCATTGATGCGGATGGTGAAATCGGCTTGCGGCACGCCCGCGGCGACAAGCGCGTCATGCAGCATGGCGACGCATTCCATGTCGGCGTGGGGCGCCGGCGCGCCGACGCTGTCGGCGTCGCATTGGGTGAATTGGCGGAACCGTCCCGGCCCCGGCTTTTCATTGCGCCATACCGGACCGACGGCGTAGCGCCGAAACGGCTTTGGCAAAGCGTCATAGCGCTCGGCCACGAACCGGGCCAAGGGCGCGGTCAGGTCGTAGCGCAAGCTCATCCATTGCTCGTCGTCGTCCTGCAGGGAGAAGACGCCCTGGTTCGGTCGATCGACGTCGGGAAGGAACTTGCCGAGGGCGTCGGTGTATTCGAACGCCGCCGTCTCCAGGGGGTCGAAGCCATAGGAATCATAGACTTCGGTGATCGCCTGCAGCATCGCCCGCTCGCGGTGGATTTCCGCGCCGAGCCGGTCCTGGAAGCCGCGCGGGGCGCGCGCCTTCGGCCTGAATGATTTTTGTTTCGCCATGGTCGGCGGTCTTAAGCGATGCGGCGGCGTCTGTCACCCACCGACGGGTCAGCCGTTCTCCGCCGGGGCCGCCTCGCTCGCCCCCGCCTCGACGTCGCCGGCGGCCTCGGTCCCAGCCGCCATCGCCGCCGCTTCTTGCGCGGCGCTGGCGAAGGGCGCGAAAATCTCCCGCCACACGGCGCCGAATTCGCTGAACTCATCGGTACGCATATTAATCATGAAGGCGATGGTTATGTTGTGGTCCGGGAACGCCAGGAGCCAGGATTGGGCGCCGCGCGAGACCCCGCCATGGTTGGCGTTGCGGGCGAGCCCGAGTCCTTCGACCGGCCATTCGCGCCAGCGCCAGCCAATCGCGTAGTCCTGCTCGTTGACCTCTCCCGACGCGAGCCGCTGGGGCGTCCAGAACTCTTGCTTGACCGCGTCGGAAAGATAGCCGGGCTTGAATTGCAAAGCGCCGATCCGAGCGGTGTCCGACGGGGTCGAGGCCCAGCCGCCGCCGGGCAGGCGATGGCTGAGATCCACCGGCCGCCACGGCCGATAGCGCTCGCCGTCGCGATAATAGAAGGTCGCCAGGGCGCTGTCCGGGCCAGGCTTCTTCGGCGCCACGATGGTGCGCTCGATCCCGGCCGGGCCGAACACTTCCTGTTGCATCAGTTCGCGATAGGACATCCCCGCCGCGTCGGCCATCGCCGCGCCGAGCAGGACCGTGCCGAAGGACGAATAGAAGAACGCCGTTCCCGGTTCGGACAAAAGCTCCGCCTCGTCGAACACGGTGAGCGCGGATTTAAGGTCCGGATAGTGCCGGCGCAGGGCCGCCGCCTGCATCATGTCCGGATCGGTGTTCTCGCCATAATGCGGCAGGCCGGCCATATGCGAAGCGAGCTGGCGCGGGGTGATCTCCGCCCACGCTTTGTTCGGCAACGGATCCATGATCTCGCGCAAGGGCTGGTCCAGGCCGATGACGCCGCGATCCACGAGCCGCGCCAGCGCCGTGGCGGTGAGCGCTTTCGACGTGCTGCCGATGCGGAATTGCTTGGTCACGGTGAGCGGCTTTTGCGTCTCCAGGTCGCTCCAACCAACCGCCCCGGCCCAGACAAGGGCGCCGTCGATGGTCACCGCCGCGGACAGGCCAGGCGCGCCGATCGCCGCACGATGGGCGGCGAGGGCGTCGGTGACCGCGTCGCCGGCCTTGGCGTAGAACGGATCGTAGAGGGCCTGGCGATCAGGCGCGCGCGCCGGCAGGTCGCTCCATTCGGCGGTCGATAGCGTGGTCGGCTCAGGCGTCGGCAGGCTCGTCCACTCGGTCGGCGGCAAAGGCGCGTCGCCATTATGGGCGAAGAAACCGTAGATCGGCCAAGCGATCCAGCCGCCCCAAGCAAGCGCCGCCACCAGCGCCGCCGCCACAACCATTAGTATCCGCTTCATCGATTTTTCGCCTCTACGCGCGCATCAGCCGCCCTCCGCCTAACACCGCGGCGACGCCCTGTCGAGCGACGCGTTTCGGCGCTCGGCGACGCCGTCCTGGGCAGCGTCGCCTTAGGCTTCGGCGGGGCGCGCGGCGTGGGCCTCGATCCATTGGCCGACCTTGGCGAGCTTGTCCGGGGCCCCCGTCCGGGCGGCGGCGGTCGCGGCGATCCCGGCCATGATGTCGGCGATGGAGACGCCGCGCAGATGCTCGCGATAGGCCTGTTCGGCGGCGAGGAAACTGGCGGCGATGCCGCACGGCTTGAGGCAGTCCTTCGCCGCCGTCCCGCACGGCCCGTTTTGGCGGATCTCAGTGCATCGAAACGCCGGCGCCGGCCCGTCCACCGCCGCCGTCACGTCCCAGAGAGAAATATCGGTCGTCGCCCGGGCCAAGCGGTACCCGCCCGCGGCGCCGCGCGTGGATCGCACCAGGCCGGCTTTGCTCAAGGCCTGCATCTGCTTGGCCATATAGGCCGGCGGCACGTCATGGTACGCGGCCAAGTCCTCCGCCGACAGGGTCCAGTCCGGCGGCAGCGCGCCCAGCAAAGCGCAGGCGTGCGCCGCCCATTCGACGCCAGCATTGATTTTCACCGGCAACGGTCCTTTCGTCTTGACCGATCCAATTTATTCGGACATTTTTTATCCGGATTCAGTTCTATCGATCGTCATAGGAGAATTCAAGTGATTTGGGCCAAAACCATACACCGCACGTCCGCGGTGATTCTGATCGCTTTCGTGCTCACCCATTTAAGCGTGCATTTGACCGCCCTCGCCGGGCCCGAGGCCCACGCCGCCGCGCTCGGGTTCGTGCAGCGAGCCTATCGCCCCTTGCCCATGGAGGCGCTCTTGGTGAGCGCGGTGGCGATCCAGATCGTCACTGGGGCGAGTCGGCTTCGGTTCAGCGGCATCGGCGGCTGGGATCTGGCGCAGGTGGTCAGCGGTTGCTATCTGCTGATGTTCTTGTTTCTGCACACCAGCGCGGCGCTCTACACCCATCATTTATTCGGCATAGAGACGGATTTTTATTGGGCGGCGGGATCGATGTATTTCGCGCCGATCAAATACGGCTTTATGCTGTATTACGGCGCAGCGGTGACGGCCTTGTTCACCCATCTCGCCGCGGCGGTCCATTTCGGTTGGCGCGCCGCGCCGCCGGCCCTGCCCCGAACGATGCCGTTCGTCGGCGTCGTCGTCGGCGGGCTGATCGTGACCGCGTTCTCAGGCCTGCTCTACCCGATCGAGATCGGTCCGGAGGTCGCCGCTTACTACCAGCAGAATTTCGGCTGGCTCGACCTGACGCGGAAGCCCTAACCGCCAGCGCCGGCTAGTCCGCCTCGACGCGCTCGACGCTGAGAATGATCACCGGGGTGAGCGGAACCTCGCTGTCGAACGGTCCGCCGGGACCGGTGGCCACGGCGCCGATGGCGTCCACGGTTTCGAGCCCCTCGATGACGGCGCCGAACACCGCGTATCCCGGCTTCACCCCGAGCGCGTCGTCGACATGGTCGAGCTTGGGATTGTCTTTCAGGTTCACGTACCATTGCGCCGCGGCGCTGTTCGGCGAGATCTGCCGCGCCATGGCCACGGAACCGCGCAGGTTCTTCAGGCCGTTGCCGCCCTCATAGGCGATCGGCGGTCGGGTGGCGCGTTCGCGATAATACCGGCTATAGCCGCCGCCCTGGACGACGAAATCCGACACCACCCGGTGGAAGATGGTGCGGTTATAATGCCCGTCGTCGACATATTGCAGGAAATTCGCCGTCGTCTGCGGCGCCTTTTCCGTATCAAGAGCGATGACGAAATCGCCCATCGAAGTCTCCACCTTGACCCGGGTCTCTTCCGCCGCCGCGGCGACGGTCATGGCCGCAAGCGCGGCCAGCGCGGCGGCGCGCCGTATCATGCTTTTCATTGCGCATCCCCTTCGTCTTCGGCGCGAAGCCGGTTGATCCGCTCCAAGAGCGCGTTGGTCGAGCCGTCGAACGCCTTCGTCGCCGGCTTCTCCTCGCCGAGCGCGCCCAGATGCGGCAGAATCTCCTTGGCGAGGATCTTGCCGAGCTCGACGCCCCATTGGTCGAAGGAATTGATCCCCCAGACGACGCCCTGGACGAAAATCTTATGCTCATACAGCGCCACCAGGGCGCCGAAATTCTCCGGCGTCAGACGATCCATTAGAACCGCGTTGGTCGGCCGATCGCCGGGGAACACTTTATGCGGCGCGATCGCCGCGATCTGGTCGGCGGAATGGTCCTGCGCCTCCAATTCCTGGCGCGCCTCCTCAAAGTTGCGGCCTTTCATCAAGGCCGCCGGCTGGGCGAGGAAATTGGCCAGTAATTTCTCGTGGTGGTCGCCGAGGGGCGAGGCGCTCATCGCCGCGGCGATGAAGTCCGACGAGATGACGTCCGTTCCCTGATGGATCAATTGGTAAAAAGCGTGCTGGCCATTGGTGCCCGGCTCGCCGAAGATCACCGGGCCGGTTTCGGTCGCCGCCGGGGTCCCGTCGATCGCCACGGACTTGCCGTTCGACTCCATGTCAGCCTGCTGAAGATAAGCCGGCAAGCGCGACAAGTGTTGGTCGTAAGGCAGCACCGCGTGGGTCTTCACGCCGAGGAAATTGCGGTTCCAGATCCCTGCGAGGGCGAGCAAGACCGGCATGTTCTCGGCGAGATCCGCGTCGCGGAAATGCTCGTCCATGGCGTGCGCCCCGCGCAGCATCCGTTCGAACGCGTCATAACCGGCCTGCAGCGCGATCGGCATGCCGATGGAAGACCACATGGAGTAGCGCCCGCCGACCCAATCCCAGAAACCGAACATGTTCTCCGCCGCGATTCCGAACGCCTCGACCGCCATTTTGTTCGTCGACAGGGCGATGAAGTGCTTGGCGACGTCGGCCGCGTCGCCGCCATTGGCGAGGAACCAATCCCGCGCGCTCATGGCGTTGGTCATGGTCTCCTGGGTGGTGAAGGTTTTCGAGGCGACGATGAACAAGGTCCGCGCCGGGTCCACTTGGGCGAGCGCGTCGGCGAGGTGCTGGCCGTCGACATTGGAGACGAAGAATGCGCGCTTGCCCGGGCGCCAATAGGGTCTGAGGGCCTCCACCGCCATCAACGGCCCAAGATCGGAGCCGCCAATGCCGATATTGACGATGGTGTCGCTGGGCTGGCCGTCGAACCCAGTCAGGGAGCCGGCTTCATAGGATTTGGCGAAGGCGGCCAGGCGATCGCGTTCCGCGCGCACGTCTTTCGACACGTCCTCGCCATCCACGTGATAGCTGCGCAGGGCGAAGTCGCGCAGGGCCACGTGCAAGACCGCGCGGTTCTCGGTGGCGTTGATCTTCGCCCCGGAGACCATGTTTTTGATCGCCCCGCGCACGTCCGCCGCCGCCGCCAGGGCGAGGAGGCCGTCGCGGACCTCGTCGGAAATATTATTCTTGGAATAATCCAGCGTCAGGCCGGCGGCGTCGATCGTATAGCGCCCGGCCCGATTTGGATCGGTGGCGAAAAGATCGATGATCCGCGCGCCCTTTCGGGCCTCGGCGAGGCTGCTGAGAGCGGCCCATTCCTTGGTGGCGGCGATCGACGGCATAAGCCCTCCTTGAAGCGTCCGCCGCTGTCTTAAGGATTTTATGGATATCTCTCAATGCTTCTTAAACGCTTGGCGGTAGGACTCTTGAAATGAGTATGACCCAGTTCCAAAGCCCCGCCCGTTCGCCCCTCGCCGCCGCATTGCCGGCGCACGCGCCAGCCCGACCGCCAAGCCAGGTTCAAGGCCAAGGCCAGGCTCAAGCTCAGGTCCAGACGGCGAGCGCCGTGTTCGCAAAGAAAATGTCGAAGAACATGGTCGCCGTGGCCTTGGTGACCGCGATTTTCGCGTTCAAGGCCGCCAGCGACCAGAATTTAGAGCGGGCGATGGTCGCCGCGCCAGCGATCGACTATGGCGCGCCGCTTTCCGGCGCCCATCTCGACTAAGGCCCGCACGCGGACCCGAGGATTTATGAGCCGTATTTCACCGAGCAGCCGTAGGGCTTTGTCCGGCTGGTGGCGACCGCTTCGCCGTTGGCCACGCTCGTGTACGCCGCAAGAACATAGTTCTCCGCGCCTTCCACCGTTGCGTGATTGGTCGACGGCTTGTCGTCCATCGCGCCGTCATATCGAACCGTCCCCTCGGCGTCGATGACGAACATGTGCGGCGTGGTCTTCGCGGCGTAGGCCCGGCCGATGGCGCCAGTGGGGTCGAGCACCACATGGGTCGGCGTGGCGCCGCGGCTTTCAGACAGCTCCAACGCCGTTTCGGGATCGACATAGCCTTGCTTGCCCGGAGCCGACGAGATGATCGAAATCCATACGTCGCCGTCCGCGACAACGGCTTGCTGGCTCGCCTGCATATTGCCGGTGTCATAGTGCTTGACCACGAATGGGCAGCGATCATTGGTCCATTCCAGAACCACGTTCTTGCCGGCGAAATCCGCTAGATTGATGGTCTCGCCAGTGGCCGTAGTGGCGGTGAAGCCAGGCGCGGCGGCGCCCACGTCAGGGCCGGCGACGGCTGCGGTGACGGCGAGGCTGGCGAACGCGCCGACAGCGGCGGCGGTGACGCTCTTCACGGCGTCGCGGCGGGATATCATCTGCATCGGTTTCTCCTCCAATCGGTGATCACAAACACTCATACGCATGGACTCGTCGGCTCGATCTATCGCCGACGCCGGCGGCGCCTGGCTCAGCCTTCGATCGCGGCGGCGATCGCCGCTTGGGTCAGGGGCAACGGCAAGACCGTCGGCGCGCCCTGGGGCGGGTAATAAACATAAAGCGGCACGCCATTCGCGCCAAATTCCGCCAAAGCGGCGGTGATCGCCGGATCCCGGCGGGTCCAGTCGGCGACCATCAAAGTGACGTCGTTGTCGGCGATCAGATTGGCGAACGCCGGACGCGACATGATCATGGCTTTGTTGAATTGGCAGGTGACGCACCAGGCGGCGGTGAAGTCGACGAAGACCCCGCCCCCGTCGGCTTGGCGCGCCGCGATGGCGGCGCGATCGAACGCCACCGTGGGCGCGCCGCCATAACTGATCGTTACGCCGGCGACGGACGCCGCGTCAGGGGTTTTCGGCGCGGCCAAGGCCGGCAGTGCGACGGCGATCAGCGCCAGGCCGGCGGCGATGCGCAAGCCCCGGGCGCCGCCCGAACGGCGCTGGCTGAGGCCAAAAAGCCAGGCCGCCAAGGCGACCAGGATAAGACCGGCGAAGGCCTGGGCGAGACCGGCGGCGCCGGATTGCTGGGCCAACACCCAGACGAAGAACGCCGCAGCGGCGAACACGGGAAACGACAAGGCCTGTTTAAAGATCGTCATCCAATCGCCGGGCTTCGGCAGCCGCCGCGCCAGCCCTGGCGAGAACGACAACGCGGCGTAGGGCGCGGCGAGCCCAAGCCCCATCAAGATAAAGATCAGCATACCAAGGGCCGGCGGCAGCAACACCGCGGCGCCCATGGGCGCGCTCAAGAGCGGACCGATGCACGGGGCGGCGACGAACACCGCCAAAACGCCGGTGAAGAACGCGCCGAGATCGCCCTGCTTGCCGGCCATGCCGGCGCCGACGTTCTGCAAGCTGGTTCCAAGTTCGAAGACGCCGGCGAGATTGAGCCCCACCAGGAACAGGATATAGGCCGACAGCGCCACCACCCAGGGGGTTTGCAAATGGAAGCCCCACCCCAATTGCTCGCCGCCGGCGCGCAACGCAAGCAGCGCCCCGCCAAGGGCGACGAAGGTGGCGACGACGCCGAGGCTATAGATCGCCCCTTGGCGCCGGACCGCGGCTTGGTCCTGCGCCGCGGCTTTCATAAAGCTCGCGGCTTTGACGAAGATGATCGGAAAGACGCACGGCATGATGTTGAGCAACGCGCCGCCGAAGAACGCCGCCGCCAATAACAGAACCACATTTGCCGGTGTTGGGGCCTGCGATGGCGCTTGAGCCGGCGATTGGATTGGCGCTTGCGCGCCGGCCGTAGCGGCGCGGCTTGGCGCCGCCGGCGCCGGGGCGGGATCGAATGTCGCGGCGACGTCGTAGAACGCGGCGAAGCCGTCGCCGCCGGTCA
>CAYWWL010000044.1:0-10252 GCA_964461925.1 uncultured Caulobacterales bacterium
GTTCATTGATGCGCATATTGGTCGAAAAATTAGTCGGTAGAATGAGCGGTCTTGGGGCATTGCTAATTGCGCTCGGGATCGGACTAGTAACGCCCACTGAAATTCGCGCCGAAGAATTTCAAGTTTCAGCAAAAATAATTTCGATGAACGACATCCGGGTTTCCGTCGAGGACAATCAAGAGGCGAATTTAACGGTCTCAGCGCCGACCGGGGCCGGCTTTCAGCTCAGATCCGCGACGGGCGCGCGTCAAGAAGCGTCTCTTTCGGCCGGATCTAAACGCCATGACTTCGGCCAGATCGAGTTCGAATAGTCGTTTTCCCGATCGCGGCGTGATTTAATCCGCAATTAAGATGAATTGAACCATTCTGCGCGACCATGATCTGTGGAGTGTCTTTTGGGGACTGGATTATGGCGTCGAGACAGGACGAGACGATTGCGGCGCAACAGTCATGCGTAACCGCCAATGACGGGGTCAAGCCCAAGGGCGTCACCCGACGGCTCAATATTCTGGCGGCGGAAGACAATGGTCTCAATGAATTCGTCCTGCGCAAATTGCTCGAGCCGATCCAGCCGAACATTACTGTCGTGACGAACGGCGAAGAAGCATGCGACGCATTCCGCGACGGCGACTTCGACATTATCTTGATGGACATTCAAATGCCGCTGATGGATGGGATGGCGGCGATTAAGTGGATTAGGTCTTTCGAGGGCGAGCGCGGCAGGGCGCGTACGCCGATCATCTCGTTGACGGCGAACGCCATGCGGGAGCAAATCGCGGAGTACATCGCCGCCGGCGCGGACGCCAACGTGTCGAAGCCGATTTGCGAGAAGGCGCTGATGGCCGAAATCGACCGTCATTGCGCGTCGCCATGCGTGAAGGCGCGCCATCTGGACTGGGCGTCCATCTAGGACGACTATTCGTCGACAAACCCGAATGGATAATCCGCTCGCCGATAGTCCTCCGGTAGGACTTGGCGACCGAGCGGCGGTTCCGACCGCGCGATGCATTTGGGTCGGTGGCACAAACGGCAGGTGACGCCGATCGGATCCGGGCGTTCGGCTTCAAGCGTCCGGCCCGACGCGTAGACGAGGCGGTGAGCGTGCTCCGCCGCGCAGCCGAGCGCAATTGCGCGCTCCGCCCGCGGCGCGCCGAAAAATCCGCCGCCGGCGTTTACGGTTCGCGCGATGGAGAAGAATTTTTCTCCGCCCGGCAACTCCACCCATTGGGTGACGATCTCGCGCGGCCGCTTGAATACGGAGTGCAGCGACCAGAGCGGGCAAGATCCGCCGTGGCTGGCGAAAGGGAAGCCGGCGCCGTCGAGCCGTTTGGACACGTTGCCCGCCGCGTCGATGCGAATGAAGAAGAAGGGTATGCCTTCCTCGCCAGGCTTTTGCAGCGTTGTCAGCCGGTGCGCCGTCTGTTCGAAGCTGGCGCCGAATGTCCGCGCCAAGCCTTCTACGTCATAATGCATGTCTTCGGCGGTCTGACGGAATGTGGCGTAGGGAAAGATCAGCGCCGCAGCGGCGTAGTTGGCGAGCGATCGACGGACCAGGCGACGGCCGTTTTCGGTCAGATCGCTAGCGCTTTTCTCGGTCTCGTCGATGCTCGCGCCCATTTCCAGATAGGCGATCTGCAAGGCGAGTTGGAATTTCTGGCTGGCGACGTCAAGAGACGCGTCGAGCACCAGCTCGCTGCGATGACGATCAAGCCGTCGGATCGAGTCCGTCATCACGGCGGGGGGCAATCGTCGAACTTTCAAGCCATGGCGTTCTTCAATTCGGGCGATGAAGCTTTGCAGGTTGACGAGACCTTGCCCGAGGCGTTCGGCGTGGTCGTCGATGGTCGGAAAACTATTGCGACGCTTAGAGAGGAAATTCCGCGCTTCAGCCACGGGATTATCGCCGCCTGCGCCTTCTTGATTGTCGGCGAGGGCGAGTTGTCCTTCTTTATAGGCGCCGTAAAGCCGGGTCAGGGCGCTGGAGACGGCGGGATAGGCTCTGGCGACTTCGTTCGCTTCTAGAGAGGAGAGCTTTATCTCCGAAAACAGCGGGTCTTCGAAGATACGCTCAAGTCGCGCCGCGTCGTCGTCGAGATTCGACGCCGCAAATTCCGTCAGGTCGATGCGGTAGGTTTGCGCCAAACGCAGCAGCATATCGGCGGTGATCGCCCGCTGATTGCGCTCCATCAGCGCCACATAGGAGGCGGAGATATCGAGATCGTTGGCCATCTCGGCCTGGGTAAGGCCGAGATCCCGGCGCAACCGCCGTAGCCTCGGACCCAAATAGACGCCGCGTTCTTTCATATTGTCCCACGCTAGTTGTCCGCCCACATAACTTTACACGTTGTGCACAATATTACAAATTTGATCTGTAAAAAATTACAGTATGACATGAACGTGTCTATTTTTTTGTAAATTTCCGCACCAGATTGGGGCCAACGCAGCATTCATCTCGCCTCTAGCGGATCGCGCATGGCGGTGAATGGTCAATGATTGCAACGTAGAGATGAATTTGGTCGGAAAATCGCAAACCTTTTGTGGCATTGCAGTATTTCGTCTTCGAACAAAGTGGGAGTGTATATGAGCATCAAGACAGACATCGGTGAGATTACGCAGTTGATCAAATCCTATGACGGTACCTGGGATGGAATTAGCGCGGAATCGGTCGCTCGGATGCGGGCGCAGAACAAATTCAAAACCGGTCTCGATATCGCCCGCTACTGCGCGAAGATCATGCGCGAAGATATGGCGGCGTATGACGCGGATCCAAGCCAGTACACTCAGTCGCTCGGTTGTTGGCACGGCTTTGTCGGTCAACAGAAGATGATCTCCATTAAAAAGCATTTCGGCGACACCAAGCGCCGTTACTTGTATCTCTCAGGGTGGATGGTCGCTGCGCTGCGCTCGGAATTTGGTCCATTGCCTGATCAATCCATGCACGAAAAGACGTCGGTTTCAGCGCTGATCGAAGAGCTGTACACGTTCCTCCGCCAAGCGGACGCGCGCGAGCTTGGCATGCTGTTCCGCGACATCGACGCCGCCAAAGCGGCGGGCGACGCCGCAAAAGTTCAGGCATTGGAATCCGCGGTCGAAAACCACCAGACCCACGTCGTGCCGATTATCGCCGATATCGACGCTGGTTTCGGCAACGCCGAAGCGACGTATTTGCTGGCGAAGAAAATGATCGAAGCTGGCGCCTGCGCGCTGCAGATTGAGAACCAGGTGTCGGACGAGAAGCAGTGCGGTCACCAAGACGGCAAAGTGACGGTGCCGCACGAGGACTTCCTCGCGAAGGTTCGCGCGTGTCGCTACGCTTTCCTCGAACTCGGCGTCGAAGACGGCGTCATTGTTACGCGGACGGATTCGCTCGGCGCCGGCCTGACCAAGCAAATCGCCATCAGCAGAGAGCCGGGCGACTTGGGCGATCAATACAATAGCTATCTCGACTGCGAAGAGGTCACGCCCGCTGACGTCAACGACGGCGACGTCATTATTACGCGTGACGGCAAATTGATGCGGCCGAAGCGCTTGGCGAGCAACCTCTTCCAGTTCAAGCCTGGCACCGGCGAGGACCGTTGCGTGATGGACTGTATCGCGTCGCTGCAGAACGGCGCCGACCTTCTCTGGATCGAAACCGAAAAGCCGCACGTCGAGCAAATCGCCGGTATGGTGGATCGGATTCGCGAAGTCGTGCCAAACGCCAAGCTGGTCTACAATAACTCGCCGTCCTTCAACTGGACCTTGAATTTCCGCCAACAAGTCTTCGATGCTTGGTCGGAAGAGGGCAAGGACGTGTCAGCCTATGATCGGGCTGACCTAATGAACGTCAAATATGACGAGACGGCGTTGTCGGAAGAAGCCGACCGGAGGATCCAATCCTTCCAGGCAGACGGCGCAAAACGCGCAGGTATCTTCCATCACCTGATCACCTTGCCGACATACCACACGACGGCGCTGTCCACGGACAACCTCGCGAAAGAATATTTCGGCGACGCTGGGATGCTTGGTTACGTTAAAAACGTCCAAAGACGGGAAATCCGGGAAGGCATCGCTTGCGTTAAGCACCAAAGTATGGCTGGTTCGGATATTGGCGATGACCACAAAGAGTATTTCGCTGGAGAAGCGGCGCTCAAAGCCGCGGGCGAAGACAATACGATGAATCAATTCTCGTAAGGGTCGAGGAAACCCCAAAAAGGGCGCCCCTGAACCATTGGTTCAGGGGCGTTTTTCGTTTGTAAGCCTTTGACTGCTTAAATCATCCTATTGGTGCAGAAATTGCAGCCGTTTCGCCGAAGGCCCCATCCAGTCTTGGGGTGGGTCTTTGCGGTGGCGACATTGGTTAAGATGAACGTAGCGACGGCTTGGCTGAAATTTCGATGTCGATTGGATTGGGCGCGCGCGGGATTCGCACGGCGTGGGCCGGCGTCTGTCCATTGCGCCGCGGCCCGGGGCCTCGTCGAGGCGCTCTATGACCGATAAGACCAGCGCCCAAAGCGTCGACCTCAAAGAGCTCGGCGGCAAAGTCGCCAGTGGCGCCATGATGATCGCCGCTGCACGGTTCTTGATACGCGGCATCGGTCTCATCAACACCCTCGTGGTCGCGCGGCTCCTGGCGCCGGACGATTTCGGCGTCGTCGCGATCGGCGTCACCATCACCCAATTGCTGCAGAATTTCTCTGATATCGGCGTCGCTCAAGCGATCATCCGACAAAAAATTCTAACGCGCCGCGTGGTGAATACGTTTTTTACGTTGTCGATCATCCGCGGCGTCTTGATATCGTCTCTGCTCGTCATTTTGTCATTCTTTGCGAACGATTTTTTCCATGACGAACGCACCGGCGGCATTTTCCTCGCCATGGCGCTCGCCGCTTTCCTGCAGGCGGTGTGCAATCCTCGGTTCCATCATTTCGAACGGAAACTTGATTTTCGAAAAAGCCTCTTCGTCGAAGTGGCTGACAAAGCCGTGGCCGTGATCGTCTCGCTCAGCCTCGCCATCGCGTTTCGAAACTATTGGGCGATTGTCGGCGGCGTCCTCGCCGGAGCGTCGGTGCGCCTCGTTATGTCGTACGCCATGATCCCTTACATGCCGCGCTTGTCCCTCAAAGCTTATTCCGACGTCATTAGTTTCACAGGATGGATGACCGGCGTCAGTTTCGTCGCCGCCCTGAACAATAAACTCGACGCCCTGATCATTGGACGATTTCTCGGCGCCGGGCCGACCGGCGTCTACACCATGGGCACGCAGCTCGCGTGGCTCGCCGCCGACGAACTTGCAAGCCCGATCAGTCGTGCGCTTTATCCTGGGTTTTCCGCCCTCCAGGGCGATCGCATGTTGATGCGGAAGACATTTCTCCGTGGCGTGGAGACGCTCGCCGCGGTGGTGCTGCCCGCCAGCCTCGGTATCGCGTTCGTCGCCGACGATCTGATCATGACCTTGCTCGGCGAGCAATGGATGGCTACGTCGTTCGTCGTCGCCGCTTACGCTCCGGTGACCGCCTTGATCGCGATCTACGCCTTGGTGCAGTGGTACGCGACGGCATTGGGCCAGGCGCGCTTCATTTTCATTCGCGAATTTCTATTCCTCTGTGTACGCCTCCCGATCTTTTGCTTCGCCGTGTTCAAGTTCGGCCTTGAAGGCGCGATTTGGGCGATTTGCGGCCTCGGCGTTCTTCACGCCGCGTTCAACGCCGCTTTGTTTACGGTGCTGGAGCGGTCTAATCCCTTGCTGCCTTTATGGCAGGCGCGAAGAACGGTCGTCGCGCTCGGCGGTCTCGCGCTCTATTTTCTCGCGGTCAAGCCGCTGATCTCGATTAATGAAGACATGCCGTCGATCGTCACGCTGTGCGGCGATATCGCTATGGGCGCGACATTCTACGGCGCGGCGCTGTTTGGCGTATGGCGCTTGTCGGGCAAGCCGCCGGGCGTCGACGCGCTTCTGTTCGGCGCGTTCAGCCGCTTTGCGCATCGATTGATCTCCCGCCCCGGCATTGCCAGTTGATCAAAATTCTGAGAATTATCTTCGTCCCGGACCCAGTCGCGCCAAAGCGCGCTTGGCGTTCGCAACAGGAGAATCCTCGCAATGGCAGCGCCTTATATCATCGCCATCGATCAGGGCACCACGTCGAGCCGGGCGATCGCGTTCAATGCATCGGCGGAAATTATCGCATCGCACCAAGAAGAATTTCCGCAGATTTACCCCGAGCCGGGCTGGGTCGAGCACGATCTGGAGGATATTTGGCGAACCACCGCCGGCGCCGTCCGGGCCGTAGCGGCGGAGATTGAAAAGCGCGACGGCGTGATTGCGGCGATTGGCATCACCAACCAGCGCGAGACGACGGCGATCTGGGATCGTAAGACCCTCAAACCGATCGCCAATGCGATCGTCTGGCAAGACCGGCGCACCGCGCCAGTATGCGAGAAATTGCGGGCTGAAGGCCATGCGGCCATGGTCGCGGACAAGGCCGGATTGGTGCTCGATCCGTATTTCTCCGCCACAAAGATCGCCTGGCTGTTAGATCATGTCGACGGGGCTCGAGAAAAAGCAACGCGTGGGGAGCTTTGTTTCGGCACTATCGACGCGTTTCTCCTTGCGCGGCTGACAGGCGGCGTGCACGCCACTGACGCCACCAACGCCAGCCGCACCAGTCTCTACAATCTGCGCACCGGCGACTGGGACGAAGATCTGTTGAAAATCTTCGACGCGCCCGCGGCATGCTTGCCGGAAGTAATGGACAATATCGCCGACTTCGGCATGACCACGACGGAATCGGTTGGCTTTGAGGCGCCGATATATTCCATGATCGGAGACCAGCAAGCCGCCGCGGTTGGGCAGACCTGTTTTGACGTGGGCGAAATTAAGAGCACCTACGGCACCGGCTGTTTCGCGCTCGTCCAAACCGGCGATGAATTCGTTCCGTCAAGGAATAATCTTTTGACGACAGTGGCGCGAAGGATCGATGGGCGAACCTCGTTTGCGCTTGAAGGATCGATCTTCGTCGCCGGCGCGGGCGTCCAATGGATTCGCGATAATCTCAAACTGGTCTCGGATTCCGCTGAAACGGAAGGCATGGCGCAGTCCGTTGACGGGACCGGGGGCGTCTATTTCGTGCCGGCGTTCGCCGGGCTTGGCGCGCCGCATTGGGCCCCTGACGCGCGCGGCGCGATCGTCGGTCTGTCGCGTGGGTCTGGGGCGGCCGAAATCGCTCGGGCCGCGCTTGAGTCTGTGGCCTACCAGACCGCTGACCTATTCGAGGCGATGGCGGGGGACGGGGCGCGCCCTGGCCGGGTGAAAGTCGATGGCGGCATGGTCGCGAACAGTTGGATGCTGCAATTCTTAGCCGATGTTTGTCGGATTGAAGTTGAACGTCCCGTCATCCTCGAGACCACAGCCATGGGCGCTGCGTTATTAGCTGGCTCGAAAGCGGGCGTTTACGGCGGGCTAGATGACCTCGCGGCGTTGCGCCAGGTCGATCGGTCTTTCTATCCGCAAATGGGCGACGCTGAGCGCAATGAGCTGCTCGCCGGTTGGCGAACGGCGTTGAACCGGGTTTTGATGTAGGCAGAATTTCAGACTTAGCCGTTCGGTTATCCGGGAAACATGTCCGCCGAGAACACCCCATCGAATTCAAACGTGACCGGCCCGGTCATGATCACATGATCGTCGCTGTCGCGCCATTCGATGGCGAGGCTGCCGCCGTCAAGTTCGATCGTCGCTTTCCGGCCAGAAAGTCGACGTCGGTTGGCGGCGACGAGGGCGGCGCATGCGGCGGTGCCGCACGCTTTCGTCACGCCGGCCCCGCGTTCCCAAACCCGCAGTCGGATATCGTGGGCGCTGCGTACTTGGGCGATGCTGACGTTGGCGCGTTCCGGGAACATTGGGTGATTTTCGACCATCGGGCCGAACCGATCCAAGGCGTGGGCGTCGACATCGTCGACGAAAAAGACGCAGTGAGGATTGCCCATATTGACGGCGGAGGGGCCCCATAGAACTGGTGCGTCGATAGGGCCTAACTTGATGTCGACGAAACGCGTATCGTCGACTTGCTCCGCTAGGGGAATGTCTTCCCAGTTCAGCCGAGGCGCGCCCATGTCGACGGCGATCGCATCACGCACGCGCACGGCGGAAACCGGGCCTGAAGGCGTCGCGAAGGTAATTTTGTCGACGCCGCGTTCAGTCATGACGATAGAGGCGACGCACCTCGTGGCGTTGCCGCAGGCGCCAACCGGTTCGCCATCGGCGTTCCAGATGCCCATATATAGGTCGTCGCCATGGTCCTCGATGGTGATGACTTGATCGCAGCCAACGCCTGTTTCTCTGTCGGCGATCGCCTTGGCGAGATCGTTCGTGATCAGGATATCGCCTTGTCGAAGGTCGATGATTACGAAGTCATTGCCAAGGCCGTTCATTTTCAAGAACGGTCGTCCGATCAAGTCGTTCATAGCGGGTCCGATATCAAAAACGCCTTGCTTCCCATGTACGCTGCTGACGCATATTTGCAAGCGTCCGGCGAGCGAGAGGGGCCGGTCGAACTCTCCGATCTTTCGTCCTAAGACCAAATCGCCCGCTATTGCGTTAACGCCATTGCGCGTCTTTGTTTGGCGGCGGCGCTCACCATATGGCGTGTCTTCGCCCAATAGTATGGATTCCAGCATAGTTCCCAAAGCGCCCAGTAAGCGGCGACCGACGACAAAAGCCAATAGAACGGCGTTAGGAGAGCGATCCAGGATAGCCGATCACGATTGCGGATGCGCGGCGCAAGGGCGGCGAGGGCGATATAGAGGATATTGCTCAGCAAGAGCATGATAGCCGACCCGTCGAGGATGGCGATGACCTCTGGGTTGGCTGAAGGGCTATTATCGGACAAAGCGGCGTAGATCACGACCGCCCATAAAAGCGGATTGACGAGGGCCATAAAAACCACGCCACCAAGAAACAAATGCAGCGTGAGGATCGACGCCCATTGCCGGTGAAGCAATTGTCGATTGCTCCGTCGGATATTGACGAACCAGGTTTGGACATAGCCCTTCATCCAACGGCTGCGTTGCCGGAGCCAGTTGAGCGTCCGGCAGTTCGCTTCCTCCCAGGTGGTCGAATCGATCATGCCGACACGATGGCCGAGACGATGCAGGCGCAATCCAAGATCAGCGTCTTCAGTGACGTTGAATGGATCCCAGCCGCCGGCCGCCCTAAGCGCTTCAGTCTTGAAAATGTTGGAGGTGCCGCCAAGCGGAATCGGCGCGCCAAGGCCATGCAGCGCCGGCAACATTAAATCGAACCAGATCGCGTACTCCATTGAAAATAATCTGGTCAGCCTGTTCTCTCTTACATTGTAGAAATTCAATCGGGCCTGCACGCAGGCCAGATTCGACGACCCATTGTCGAAGGCCGCCACCGCTTTCCTCAATTGATCCGAATCGGGATTATCCTCGGCGTCGTAAATAACGCATAGATCGCCGCGCGCGACGGCGAGGGCGACGTTGCAGGCTTTGGGCTTGGTCTGTGGATGAGTCGCCGGGACGATGATCAGTCGGAACGGAGCGCCGGGGCAAATGCGTCGCGCCTCGTTGATCGTCGCATGGTCCCCTTCCTCTAAAATCATGAAGATCTCGAGCTTCTTCGTTGGATAGGCTAACGCCCGCAAAGCCTCAATCAGTACGGGCAGGCTTTCCGGCTCCTGGAAAAGCGGCAGCAGAATGCTGACCGTCGGCAGCGATTCGTCCGTGCGAGCGGGCATTTTGGGCCGATCGTCCCGCCGCGAAGCGACGCAAAACGCGCCGGCCAAGAAGATCCGCGTCATAGAGGCCGACAGATATAATGTGACGATGGCGATCGCGGCGATCGATGCGAACAGGGATGGGAAAATGGCTGCGGCGAGGACAATCGAAAAAACCGCCGCAAATCCTTTCTTGTCGCCGCGCACGAAGAGGCGATACGCGGAAGCATCTGGGTCGCGCTCATACAGATCCCATATGGCGGCATGGCAGATGGCGTCCATATCAGTTATCGGATCCTGCCGCATTACAATTTAGTCCATATGCCAATCATGGCGGTTCTCCCGGGATAGTATTTCTTTGGCGCAAATTCGAAGGAGCCGCCGATCGTCAGCGAAAAATGGCGGTTCAATTCGATCGCCACCGTCGGCTGAAGTTTCGTCAGTTGCGCGCGGGGAAAGGCGCCTTCGCCGGGCGCGACCGCGGTCGAAAAACCCGCGAGGGCCATGATCCGTCGATGAGGATAAGCGCCCACTTGCCC
>CAYWWL010000045.1:0-10170 GCA_964461925.1 uncultured Caulobacterales bacterium
CGTCTCGCGCCCGGGCGGTCGCGGGAAGATCCACTTCGATGCGCCGGCGTTTGCCTTGGAAGGCCACTAGAATAGAACCCCGAGCGGTTAAAGCGGCGGAGTCGGCGTCGCCCCCCAGACGCGCCGTTTCAAGATAGGCGAGCGGATCATTGAGCCACCGCTCTCGCTTTTGATCGCGATCGGACACCAAGGCGATCTCGATAGGCGTCTCAAGTCGATCGCTTAAATTAAAACGGTATAGATCGGCGCCTCTTTGGTAGACGATCGAGCCGGCATGGACATTAGGGGATTGAATCCGCCATCCGACGAAACTCGAATGGCGCTGAGCGTCGCCGCCCGCTTCATCCACCGACCAGATATTGTCGTCGCCGCTTTTGTCCGACACGAAATAGATGCGCCCCTCCCACCACATGGGATGGCGTATGGGAGCGCCGAAATCAGCGGCCAGGCGTTGGGCTTCTCTATCCGCTAACGGATCATAACGCCAAAGCTGCGACATCCGTCCGCCACGATAGAGGATGGCGTTGTCGTTCGATCGCGACAGCCCGAAGCGGGTGAAAAAGAGCGCTGTTCCGTCTTTGGAATAAGTGGCGTCGACGGCGTCCAATAACGGCAGGGTCTCGACGCTGAGATCCGCCGGATCCACTAACCGTATGACCGTGGCGCTTGGTCCTGGATGATTGCTCGACGCGAACATGACCCGACCGTCAGGCGACCATCCGCGCACTCTGGCGCCCCCGCCTTCATAGGTCAGACGCTTGGGCGTCCCTCCAGCAGCGGGCGTTACATAAACTTCGTTCGGACCATCGTATGACGCATTAAACGCCAGCCATTTTCCGTCTGGAGAAAAAACCGGCGCAGATTCTTCCTGCTCGTGGCTCGTCATCCTGGCCGCAGCGCCGCCATTCGCCGGGGCGCGCCAGAGATCGCCTTCACTCGCGAAAATCAACGTCGAGTCATGGTGCGCAGGCCAGCGATAATATCCCCGCTCCGTCGCCTGCGCCGCCCCCAGGGCGGCGACCAAGAAAGCGCCCGCAATCAATCCAATCCGGTAACCGAGCCTTGTCGCGTGCATTGCATCCCCCCAAATACGCTCGATCCAGGTCCGCCAGCGATCGAGCCGGTCGCCCACAAGATCGTCAATCAGACTAACAGAGATAGCGGTTGACCAGAACCCCAAACTCGGCCGTCCTAGTGCATCGATAGCGTCTTCCAGGGTATATCATCGTGACCGTGCGGCGCCGCTCCCCGGCGGCTTTCGCACTGATGATCGTATCCATAGCGACGTTGGTCTGTCCGAAAACCAGACCGCTTAAGCCTCCCTGCCGAACGACTCCCGGAGAGATTGCTAGACACGACCCCACAGAAGTGGAATGAGTGAAAAAAAGTCTGCAAAAGGAATACCTAAAATGGGGAAACTATTTACTGATCGAATGGCGGTGGCCGCGACTATTTCCAGCGTCATCAATCACAAGATTCCCAACGGGGCCGCGAACATTCAGCAGCTTGTGGACGGCGGGGGCAAAGTCTCAACTCAACTGGGGCGCCAGCTAGACGACGTTCGCGCATGCGCCAACTTAGTCGCGGCGAAACTTGGGGAGATGGGCGATCTCTCGGTCATGCAGCAACAACTATTCTATTTTCGCTCGGTCAAAAACGCCGCCAGGCAAATGGGCGCTGCGCAGTGCGGGGAGTTGGCCGGATATGTATATTGGCGGTTACATCGCCAGGGCACTTATCCGATTAGCTTTGTGAAGGTAGCGAATGTGAAACGTTTCGATAATCATGCATTTGTCGCGATTGGACTGTCGGAACATAAAGGCGAACAGGAAATGTCGAATTGGGGCGAGGATGTCGTTATTTGCGACCCTTGGCTAAATCAATTGTTAGAGACGCAGGGCAAGGCGAAGCAAGCAGATAAAGGCGCCTATAGCGTGTCCGAATATATAGAGTTCACAAAACCATATTTCGAAGATGGCGATAGCGTCACCGTGGCTTTTAGCATGGGCAAATCTGCCGGCGACGTCCCAAAAGGCATGAAAAATTTCGGCGCCTAATGGGGACTATGGTCAACGACTTCGGGGACGTTTTCCGAGGTTCCAGCGTTACATTTAGCGTTTTTCGCTTAGAGCCCTTCTCTGTTCTCCGCTAGTCATCGGCACACGAACAACCTCATCCTTATGAACCGCTAACGACGAAAATCAAACTGGCGCTTTTGAGGCAGCCGCCAACTTCTTCCTGTTGTTCCTCCAAACCAATAGGCTTCGCCGCATCTTTATCGTCAACAGAATGAAGCCGGACACCGATACGAAGACCGCCATTCCCGCCGCCGTGATCAGTAGCGGATGATTGAAGTCCGCGCCGTCATCGTAATCCATGACGTGGAGTTTCCAAAAGAAATCGAACAGACGCCAGGTTTCGGAACGCCGCGCCGTCACTTTGCCTAAGGCCGGGTCGACATAAAGTGTCGTTTTGTCCGCATCGGCGAATTCGACCCGCCAAACTGGACCCTCTCGACTATATTCCGTCGGCGGTTCACTGAGAAGCGCCGCGGAAGCGAGCCCCGCTTCCCCATTGAAGTCATATTCCGCGATTTGGCGCGCCAGTGATTCGTCCAATGGAGAGAGCGTTTGTCCAGATTGGGCGTCGACAATCGCGGTATCGCCATTGTCGTCGACTATGCGCCACACAGGATCGCCCAGCATGACGCCAAGCTCCGCCGATACGACCGCGTCCAATCCGATTTTTTGCGCCGCATCCGCAAGCGGAATCAGGTCTTCCGCGTTCAGTAATACGGCGCTGCGTTCTTCAATTTTGTGCTCGCCGCGAACCACCTCGATCGGGATGGCGCTCATCACCAAACCGCCGACAATCCAAAGAACGATCTGTAACCCGACAATAAGCGCGATCCATTTGTGAATGCGCACGATCATTCTTTGAATAGTCATCGATATGCCTACGCCTTCGCGTCCATAGAGGGTTCATGTTAGAAACGGAGCGTTCTCATCATGCTCCGTGGTCGCAGCCTTGGTGGACTCGGTTTTAGTGATCACTATGATCCATATGCGCCGACAAGCAGTCGTCGCCATCAGCAGCCGCGCCGCACATCGCCATGATCCGAAAAGACCCATCGCGCCCCTTCTTGACCATAAATCGAACGTCGTCGCCTGGCGCAAAGCTTTCAACATCCACGTCCCCGGCGACGCCAAAAAACATGGTCATCGCGTCCATGCCGATACCCGGAAGCGCGCCATGGTCAAGCTTGATGCGACGCCCTGCTGCATCGACTTCGACGACCTTCCCCGCGCCATGATCCATATCGCCGACTTTCTTGTCCGCCATCTCATGGCCAGCATGACCATGGTGCGCCATCGTTGTAGGCTCGGCCGCCGTCGTCTCCGCGGCGGCCGCGACATCGCCGTCGCTCGCCTGTCCGCATGCGACCGCAAATAGCGCGATGGTCCCAGCCCCTGCCGCCTTAAAAATTGTTTTGATGTTCATGGCCCCTCTCCTTCTGGCGAAACGTTAGCGTATATTCTTATTGGGTTGAAGATGCGGCGTTATGGGCCAGTTGGCGTCCGACCCAAACATAATAGACAACGGGAACGACGAAGAGCGTTAGCGCCATCGTCGACGCCATCCCGCCGAGCATCGGCAATGCGATGCGTCGCATCACGTCAGCGCCCAAGCCATCAGTGATGAAAATTGGCGCGAGCCCGGCAAGCACCGTCATAACGGTCATCAGCTTGGGTCGGACGCGCAGCGCCGCGCCTGTCGACACCGCTCTGAATAGTGCTGGAAGGTCTTGAGGCCTGTCTTCCCGAACCTGATGATCGATATAAAGCAACATAATCACCGCCGTTTCGACGGCGACGCCAGCGAGCGCGATGAAGCCAATCGCAGCGGCGACCGAAAAGTTGTAGCCAGCCAACCAGACCGCCCATAGCCCCCCGATCAATCCGAACGGCAAAGACAGCATAATAATCAGGGTTCGATCAAGCCTGCCGAAATGCAGCATTAAGAGTAGAAAGATAACCCCGATCGCCGCCGGAATCGCGATGCTTAGCCGCTCATTTGCGCGCTCCAGCT
The DNA here is from genome assembly GCA_964461925.1 of uncultured Caulobacterales bacterium. Taxonomy (GTDB): domain Bacteria; phylum Pseudomonadota; class Alphaproteobacteria; order Caulobacterales; family Parvularculaceae; genus MED-G105. The sequence continues at coordinate 4,090 of CAYWWL010000045.1, forward strand.
GTTCATACTGCCCAGACCATTCCACGGCGTACCCCGCCGGCAAGGAAATGGCGTCAGCGACCACGTCTCGCGCCTCGGCGACATATCCGCCAAGATCGCGCCCGACGATATCCACGAAAACCCACCCGGTCAGCCGCGCATTCTCTGAACGGATCATAGGCGGTCCATCGGCATAAGCGATGCTGGCAAGCTCTTTCAGGGGAATGTGCGCGCCGGACGGCGTCGGCACGAGGATATTTTGCAAATCATCGCCTGTTTCGCGAAACGAGCGATCATAACGTAGAATGATATCGTAGCGCTCGCGTCCTTCGACGCTTTCAGCGAGCTTCATCCCGCCAAGCGCCGTCTGCACCACGGCCTGAAAAACGCCCATGTCAATGTTCCGACGCGCAAGCTCTCCTCGGTCAGGACTAATTTCGAGATATTTTCCGCCGAGAACGCGGTCAGCGAACGCGGATCGCGTGCCAGGCACTTGTTTCAGGACGGTTTCGACATCCCGCCCAATTCGTTCAATTTCTTTCAGATCGTCGCCGGTCACTTTGATCCCGACGGGTGTTCGTACGCCGGTAGAAACCATATCCATACGAATTTTAATCGGGTAACCCCAGGAATTGACAAGTCCAGGCATTTGCAGCCGCGCATTGAGATCGTCAATGATCTTCTCCGCCGTCATCCCTTTTCGCCATTCCGACTTCGGCTTCAACCTGATCCAGCTCTCGATCATGGTCAGCGGCGCGGGATCCGTCGCCGTGTCCGCCCGTCCCGCTTTTCCGAAAACGCTCTCCACTTCGGGGACCGTTTTGATGACCCGATTGGTCTGTCCGAGAATTTCGCGCATCTTCGTCGACGATACGCCAGGCAACGTCGTCGGCATATAGAGGAGTTCGCCTTCGTAGAGCGCCGGCATGAACTCGGAACCCAAACGCGACGCCGGAATGACCGCGCTTACCAGCACCGCCGAGGCGATCCCAATCGTCGCCCATTTAAACCGAAGCGCGCGGTCTAGCGCCGGCTTGTAAATTTTGACGAATAGCCGATTGATCGGATTTTTTTCCTCTGGCGTCATCCGTCCACGCATCAACAAGATCATCAACACCGGAACGAGCGTTACAGACAGGATCGCCGCGAACGCCATGGCGTATGTTTTCGTGAAGGCAAGCGGGGAGAACAAGCGATAGCTTTCGCCGGTCAAGGCGAAAACCGGGAGGAAAGAAACCGTGATAATCAGCAAAGAGAAAAACAGCCCCGGCCCTACTTCCTGGGCGGCTGAGACAAGCGCATTCCTTCGCTCCTCATGCGTCGGCGCCTCCAACGTCGATAGTTTGCGGCTAGCGTTCTCGACCATCACGATCGACGCGTCGACCATCGCGCCTATTGCAATGGCGATCCCGCCAAGGGACATAATATTCACGGTGACGCCCTGCGCCGACATGACGAGAAACGCGCCGAGCACGCCAAGGGGCAGCGTAATGACGGCGACAAAAGCCGCGCGCACATGCAAGAGAAAAATGAAGATGACGACGGCGACCGCCAGGCCCTCCTCAATCAACTTCCGCTCAAGATACGACACAGCGCCCTCAATGAGCGGCGCACGATCATAAACCGGCAAGATTTCAACGCTGTCGGGCAGCCCCCGCGCCAGCTCCGCCAATTTCGCCTTCACCCGCTTGATCACGTCGAGGGCGTTCTCGCCATCGCGCATAATGACTATGCCGGCGACCGTTTCGCCTTCTCCGTCAAGCTCAACCACGCCGCGCCGTAGGGCGGGACCTTCTACAATGCGGGCGATATCGCCAAGCGTTACTGGCGTTCCATCCTCCGCGTAGACAACGACTTGTTCCAAGTCGCGTTTGTTCTCCACGTAGCCGGACGATCGAATGACGTATTCCGTCTCACCCTGCTCCAGGACGCGGCCGCTCACTTCTCCGCTCGCCGCCTTGATAGCGCTGGTGAGCCTGGAGATTGGTATATTATACGCCCGCAGGCGGTTTGGATCGATCAACACTTGATATTCGCGAACGAACCCGCCGACGGACGCCACTTCGGCGACGCCGTCAACGCCCGCAAGCTCAAGTTTTAAGAACCAATCTTGGAGCGAGCGCAGTTCTGCGAGATCCAGCTCTCCAGACCGATCCACTAACGCGTATTGATAAACCCAGCCAACGCCAGTTGCGTCGGGTCCGATCCGCGGCGCGGCGCCCGACGGCAACTCTGATCCAATCCGCGTCAACGCTTCTACCACCCGCGAGCGCGCCCAGTAGAGATCGACGTCATCGTCGAAGATGACGTAGACAAAACTGGTTCCGAACATTGACGCGCCGCGTACGTCCTTAGTCTTTGGCAGCCCCAGCATGCTGGTGGAAAGCGGGTAAGTAACGAGATCTTCGACGATTTGGGGCGATTGGCCGGGAAAGTCCGTTCGGATGATGATTTGCGTGTCGGTAAGATCGGGAACCGCGTCCAGCGGCGTGCGATGAACGGCGAGCCAGCCGGCGACGGCCAAGGCGAGCGCGAGCGACAGCACCACCAATTGATTATCGACGGACCAGGCGATTAGCTTGGCGATGGACGACTGGGCCGGGTCGCGGCTCACAAGATCAGTGGAAGGATTGCTTGTCATGCCGCGCCTCTATTGATGCCCGGCATGGGGATCGGTTTCCGATCGCCCCTGAGCGTCAACCGCGCTCGCCATTGGGTCCGGCCAATCGATAGCGATGGCATCAGCCGCGCCATAGGGGTTGCCCATGTCGCCGCCCTCTTCGATCCACAAACGGCCCGAACCGGTCTCCCGATACAGACTAAGGCCGAGACCATCATAACGCGTCGGCGCGCCGCCCATCAGCCAGGGCTCGAGCGCCGTCATCAAGCCAGCCAATTGCTCCCTTAGCCCATCGCCGCTCTTTGCGTCTTTCGCCGCCGCCAATGCCGACTGCGCCCCGTCGACAATGGGAATAAGCTGGGTGTCAGGAAAACGCGCCCTCAAGATCTCGCCGGCGCTGATCGCTGGGTCGAGAAAATACGGATCGATGTCGTAGCGATCGCGCAGCGCCTCATGAAAATATAAGGCCGCGTCGACAAAATGATCGATCAGCGCAAGCGCCTCCGCGTCCAAGGGAAGCTCCGATAACGGCGTGTCGGCGCCAAATCTTGGGGCGGAGAATTTCGCGAACCCTTCACGGAGGTTCGCCTCGGAATCGAGCATGAATTGCCCGCTCACGACCACGCGTTCTCCCGCCTCTAGCCCGCTCAGAATTTCCGTCCGCCCGCTGGCCGTGACGCCAGTCGTCACCTGACGCGTCGCGAACCGCCCGTCGCCGAGCGACGCGATCACATGAGCGCCCCGGCCATCGCGCAGCACCGCTTCGCTCGGAACAGAGAGTTTGTCGCCAGGCGTCACATTAAAACGCACATCCGCGAAAGCGCCGGGGCGCAGCGCGCCATCCTCATTGCCGACGATAATTCGGACGCGAGACGTGCGCGTATCCGGATCGATCGTCGGATAGACATAGTCGACTTTGCCGCCGCGCAGCGCCCCCGGAGCGCTTGGAAACTGCAGCTCGACCGCAAGACCGCTCGATATCTGCGGCAAATCTTGCTCCGCGACGGAGGCGATTATCCAAACATCCGCATAGGATTGAAGCCGCAAAACGGGATCGCCGGGCTTTACGTATGTTCCGTTGCGGGCCTCAAGGGCTTGGACCACGCCGCCCGCCTCGGCATAAACGGGCGTCCGTTCCAGGATAGTGCGGCTCTTGCGAAGCGCAGCGATGGCGCTGCGCTGCATGCCGAGGGATCGCAGTCGCTGTTCCGATGCGTTGACGCGCGTTTCGGCGCCAATCTTGAGCGCCGCCAGAAAATCCTTCTGCGCAGCCACAAGATCCGGGCTGAAGACCCGATAGAGAAGCTGGCCAGGCGCGACCGTATCGCCTTCGGCGGTCACCGCTAGATCTTCAATCCAACCTTCTAGACGCGAGGCCGACACTGCTTCGCGCCGGGTGTTCGGTTCGACATTGCCATAGGCTCGCACGATCCGGGAGAACGACGCCGTGTCGACGGCGGCGGTTCGTACGCCCATGGTTTGCAGCATCGCCGGCGCGACCACGATTGCGCCGGCCCGCCCTCCTGGCGCGCCGCCGTCGCCCGCCACGGGAACGAGATCCATTCCGCAGATCGGGCAGCCCCCTTGCGGGTCGGTGGCGATATAGTGTGGATGCATCGGGCAGGTGTATCGTCGTTCTTCCTCTGCGTGCGCCGACGCCAATACGAGGAGAAACGCCGGAAGAATGATTGCGAGGAATTTTTTCATGGCGTCACCAGCAGGCTGTTCGCGTGCGCGGTCGACGTCACCAGGCGCGCTTTTTCCATTTCGATTTGAGATTGAAAGCTAAGCTTCGCGAGTTCGCCGTCTATGACCGGCGAGTAATCGCCCTTACCCGATTCATAATTATTGATGGACGCAGCGATTTGCGCGTCGAGGGCCGCAATCTTCTGACGAAAAACGACAATGCTTCTTTCGGCGGCGAGACGGGATGCGCTTTTTGCTCTCCATTCAGACTGAGCCCGGCGGGCGACGGCCTGAAGTCTTTTTTCCGCGGCCGACTTATTATTCTTCGCCGCCCTCAGTCTTGGCGCTTGGGATTTCGGCGCCCACAGGGGAACGGTGAAGGTGACCTGCGCTGAAAACCAATCGTCGCCTGAAAAGGTGGATCCGAAAGCGCCTTCGCCTTCTTCTCTTTGTTGATAGGTGAGACTAAGCCCAAGATCCGGTCCAAAGGACGCTTTCGCCTGATCGATGCCGGCTTGCGCCACGTCGATCCCCGCTCTTGCTAATTGCACCGCGTGAAATTCCTGGGCGCCCCCTTGCCATTGACGGAACGCCAATTCCGGCGGCCTAACGGCGGGCGCTGCGCCGACAAGCTGAATAAGTTGCGCTTTGACTTGATCAAGCTCCGCTTCAAGATTAACGAGCTGGCGCGCGACCTCTGCGCGCTCCACATCGACCTGCGCCAATCGAAACACAACCGGGCGACCTGCGTCGATCTCGGTCTTGATGATATCCTGCAACTCCGCATATTTGGCGTCTTGCGCTTTAGCTAGGCCGATCTGGTTTTCGAGCCTGCGTTGCTCCGCAAGCGCCGAAATCAGCTGCGCCCGCAGCCGCGCGAACATCCATGACGCGTCAATTTCAGTCGCCGCAGCTCGGCTCTCCCCGCCTCTGGAGATCGCGCGCCGCACGCCGCCATTTGGAATCGCCTGACGCACGCCAATCGCTTTATTGGTTGGCAGAAACCGATCGAAAGACGGATCGGCGATCGGGACATTGTTGACGCCCAATGAAATAACCGGATCAGGCAACGCTTTCGTCGCTGTCGCAGCTTCCCGCTTGGCGTCGGCGTCGAAGCGCAGCGCTTGAAGCGCGGGGTGTTCCAGGAGACGCGCCTCTAAGGTTTCGTAGGCGTCCGTCTGCGCCCGCGTTGGAGAGGCGAACGCCATGAACGCCAACAGCGTCAAAAGGCTTATGCAATAGGTGGATCTTAAGTGCTTCGTGTCGATCATGATATTTGTTCCGCGAAAACCAAAAAAAGGTCGCGCACGCATGCGCGGACCGAATTCGCGTCGGAACTATACGATCAGGATCTGCTTTTGCTGGACAGGACTCAGCAAGCGTGGCGGCGCCGTCGCCGGCGGCTTAATGTTTTTGATCAAGGCATATGGTCGAACAGTCATCGCCTGGCTCGGCGCTTGACGTATCAATTCGACGTCGTCGTCGACTTTGCTCTGCGCAATTGATAGATGCGCCGCCGTCAGGGTCGTCAATATCGAACAATCGGCGCATCCGTCGCATAAGCCATCTTCGACGCCTATAGAACGGTTTCCATGCGATGCGCCTGTCGGTTCGTCGCAAGGATGTCCGGCGGCGCCCGCGCCGTCCATATGATGGCGGACGGTCCCGGCATCGTGGGACGCCTCGGCAATGGTCGATAATTCGGCGTGGCTCGGCGCGCAGCATGACAACGCCGGTCCCGCGGTCATCACCGCAGCAGCCAGCGTCAATATCATATGCTTCAACCAAGTCATGCC
>CAYWWL010000046.1:0-10141 GCA_964461925.1 uncultured Caulobacterales bacterium
ATAGGGCGTCGCTCGCAGCCCAGCGATTGACCGGATCGGGATCGCGCGCGGCTTTGGCGAGGCGCGCGTCCAAGGGCTCTTGTTGGCGCAAGCTGATCGGCGCGGAAAAGCCGGCGAACAAGGACGCCACCGGGGCGGCGGGCTTTTCCGACACTGGCCAGACCAGGGTTTGACGGGCCTCGCTGAGCACGCTGACGCCGCTCGCCGCCACCGCGCCGCTGGCGCCGTCGATGAGGGAATAGCGCACGGGGATGGCCCGGGGCGGATCGAGGTCCTGGCTCAGGGTGATCTCATAGCCCTGGTCGCTGAGCGCTTCGGCCTCGACGCTCACGGTCGGCCGGCCGGCGTGGGTCCACCACAGGCGGAACTGGCTGAGATCGACGCCGGAGGCGTCCTCCATGGCGGCGGCGAAATCCTCCACCGTGGCCGCGTCGCCGTCATGGCGGTCGAAATACAGATCGCACGCGGCGTGGAACTTCTCCTCGCCGAGCAAGGTCTTCAGCATCCGAACCACTTCGGCGCCTTTTTCATAGACCGTGGCGGTGTAGAAATTGTCGATGGTTTGGTAATGGTCGGGCCGCGGCGGATGCGACAAAGGCCCAGCGTCCTCGGGAAACTGCCCGCTCCACAGGCGGCGCACGTCCTTGATCCGCTGCACCGGGCGCGAGCGCATGTCGGCGGAGAACTCCTGGTCGCGATACACCGTAAAGCCTTCTTTCAGGCACAGCTGGAACCAATCGCGCAAAGTGACCCGGTTGCCGGACCAGTTATGGAAATATTCGTGGGCGACGATGGATTCGATGTTCTCATAATCGAGGTCGGTGGCCGTCTCCGGCGAGGCGAGAACGAAGGCGGAGTTGAAGATGTTCAGCCCCTTGTTCTCCATCGCGCCGAAATTGAAATGGTCGACCGCGACGATCATGAAAATATCGAGATCGTATTCCCGCCCGAACCGCTCTTCGTCCCAGCGCATGGAGCGTTTCAGGGAATCCAAAGTGTAGCCGCAGCGGTCTTTGTTTTGCTCTTGCACGAAGACCTGCAAGGTCACCGCGCGCCCGGAGCGGGTGACGAATTGATCTTCGACGCACGCCAGATCGCCGCCCACCAGGGCGAACAGATAGGCCGGCTTTTTATGCGGGTCGTGCCATTCGACGAAATGCCGGCCGCCGTCGAGATCGCCGCTGGCGATCTTGTTGCCGTTCGCGAGCAGCACCGGATAGGCGGCCTTGTCGGCCTCGACCCGGACGGTGAACACCGACATGGCGTCGGGCCGGTCAAGATAATAGGTGATGCGGCGGAAACCTTCGGCCTCGCATTGGGTGCAGAACATGCCTTTGGAGAGGTAGAGCCCCGACAGCGAGGTGTTCGCTTCCGGCGCGCAATAGGTTTCGATGCGCAAGGTGAACGCCGCCGGCGGATTGCGTAAGGTCAGCCCGGCGTCGCTCTTGACCATCTGATCCGGCGGCACCGGGGCGCCGTCGATCGCCACGGAAATCAGCTCCAAGCCCTCGCCGTTCAGCTCCAACGGCGCGCCGGCGGCGACGCCCTCGGCGCGGCGCACCTGGATCTCCGAAATCACCCGGGTGCGCGTCGGATCGAGAGAAAAATCCAAGAAAATCTTATCGAACACATAGGCGCACGGCGTATATTCACTCAGATAGATTGTCGCTGGGCTGTGATCATTGCGCATTAGACGCCCTTTTTGTTGTCGCTAGGAAAGGAACCCGCGGCCACGGCGGCCGGTCCCAGCGATATAGAGGCTGACGCCGCAGATAGAAAGTCTGACGCCGGAATCCCGCCGTGGAGGCTTTTCATCGCGGCCCACGGCGGATACACCGACAAATTCCGAGTTGGAGACGCACGTGAGACACTTTTTGAACACCGCGGATTGGTCCTTGGCGGAATTGCAGGCCATGATCGACGACGCCCGCGCCTTAAAGGCCGCGCCCTATGGCGACGCGCTGAAGGGCAAGACCGTCGCCTTGTTGTTTTTGAACAATTCCCTGCGCACCCGCACCTCGTTCGACATCGGCGCGCACCAATTGGGCGGTTACGCCGTGGTTCTGTCGCCGTCCGGCGGGATGTGGCCTTTGGCGTTCGACGACGGCGCGGTGATGGACGGCGAGGCCGAAGAGCACGTGCGCGAGGCGGCCGCGGTCTTGTCCAGCTATTGCGACCTTATCGGCGTGCGCGCGTTCCCGAAATTCGTCGATTGGAGCGAGGACCGCAAGGACAAGGTGCTGAACGCGTTCGCGCGATATTCATCCGTGCCCGTCATCAATATGGAGTCGATCACGCATCCGTGCCAGGAAATGGCCCATGTGATGGCTCTGCAGGAGCGTTTCAAGCAAGACGATCTCGGCGGCTTGGAGGGCAAGAAGTTCGTCCTCACCTGGACCTATCACCCGAAGCCGTTGAACACGGCGGTGGCGAATTCGGCGCTGATGATCGCCGCGAAGTTCGGCATGAAGACGACGCTGCTTTGTCCGACTGAGGATTATATTCTCGACGAGCGCTATGTCGAGCAGGCGACCAAGGACGCCGGCGCCCATGGCAATTCGTTGGAAATCACCCATTCGATCGAAGACGCCTATGACGGCGCCGACGTGGTCTACGCCAAGAGCTGGGGCGCGTTGCCGTATTTCGGCGACTGGGCGCCGGAGAAGGAAATCCGCGACCAGTACAAGCACTTCATCGTCGACGAAGACAAAATGCGGCGCACGAACAACGCGCTCGTCTCCCACTGCCTGCCGATGCGGCGCAATGTGAAAATGACCGACGCGGTGTTCGACGGGCCCACCTGCATCGCCTACCAGGAGGCGGAGAACCGGCTGCACGTGCAGAAGGCGATCATGAAAGCGTTGGTTTCGTGACCCAATCCCGGAGCACCCGCGCGACCATCGTTCAATTGCTGTCGAACATGACCGACGGCAAGGAGATCCGTTCGTATCTGCAACGCTTCGCCGAAGTCGACCAGTCGCGCTTCGCGGTGATCAAGATCGGCGGCGCGATCCTCGAAGATAATTTGCAAGAAAGCGCCGCGGCGCTCGCGTTTCTGCACACGGTGGGGCTCACCCCGATCGTATTGCATGGCGGCGGGCCGCAATTGGACGCGGCCTTGGCCGCGAAGGGCCTTGGCGGCGAAAAGATCGACGGCTTGCGGGTCACCGACGACGCCGTGCTCGACGTCGCCCGCGACGTGTTCATGACCGAGAACATCAAGCTCGTCGAAGCGGTGCGCAAGGAAGGCGTCGACGCCCATTCGCTCACCGCCGGCGCCATCGAGGCCGACTATATCGACCGCGACCGGCTCGGTTATGTCGGCGCGCCGACGAAAGTGCGCCTCGACCTGATCAGCTCGGTGGTGCGCTCCGGCGCGGTGCCGATCCTCACCTGTCTCGGCGTCTCGCCGGGCGGGCAATTGCTCAACGTCAATGGCGACACCGCCACCCGGGCTTTGGTCGAAGCGGTGGCGCCGTTGAAGATCATCTTCCTATCCTCGGTGGGCGGGCTTCTCGGCCATGACGGCGAGCCGCTGCACTCGATCAACCTGGCCACGGATTTCGACGGCTTGATGCACGCCGACTGGGTGCAGGGCGGTATGCGGTTGAAATTGCAGGAGATTAAAAAACTTCTCGACGCCGCGCCGATGTCGTCCTCCGCGTCGATCACGACGCCGGCGGAACTGATCAAAGAATTGTTCACCCATGGCGGTTCCGGCACCCTAGTAAGGCGCGGCGAACTGATTAAGTCTTATGCAGATAAGACGGCGATCGATCGCGCTAAGGCTGAACACCTGGTGAGCGCGGCGTTCGGTCGCCAAGTGAAACCCGAATGGTGGCAGCAGTTGCGGATCCAAGACGCGCATATCTCGGAATCCTATCGCGCCGGGGCGTTGATTTCCCAGGTGGATGATTTTCTCTATCTGGACAAATTCGCCGTCCTCGACGACGCCCGCGGCGAAGGTCTCGCGCGCACCGTCTGGCGCAAAGCCGTGCACGACAAGCCGGTCATGTTCTGGCGGTCACGGACTGATAACGGCTTTAACGCATTCTACCATAATGTCGCCGCAGGCGCGGTGAAAACTGGCCCATGGACCGTCTTTTGGATCGGCGAGCCGGGGTTTGACCAAATCGGCCGAGTGCGCGAGCGGATCGCGGCGCTGCCCGGCTCATTCGAAGGAGACGACGAAGCGTGAGTGAACCGTTCCTAGTTGGTCTTGTCGGCGCCCGCGGCTATGTCGGGCGGGAATTGTTGCGGCTGATCGCCGGTAATCCGGAATTGATGCTCGCCTATGCGGTGAGCCGCGAATGGGCCGGCCGCAAGGTCAGCGAGATCGCCCCGGAAGATCAGGACGAATGTCTGTTCGAAGCGCTCGATCCCGACGCGGCGGCGGTCCGCCGCGCCGACGTGGTGGTGATGGCGATGCCCGACGGGGCGTGCGGGCCCTATGTCGAGGCGCTCGAACGCCACGCGCCGAAGCGCGTGATCATTGATACGTCTGCGGACAAACGCTTCGACGACAATTGGGTTTATGGCCTGCCCGAGCTGCGCCGGGAGAAAATCCGCGGCGCAACGCGGATCGCCAATCCGGGGTGTTACGCCACGGCGCTGCAAATGGCCTTGGCGCCCTTGCTGCCGCATCTCGGCGGCGCGCCGTCGGTGTTCGGGGTGTCGGGCTATTCCGGCGCCGGCACGACGCCGAGCCCGCGCAACGATCCTGAGCGGTTGGCCGACAATCTCATGCCCTATGGCCTGGTCGAGCATAAGCACGAGCGCGAAGCCAAACGCCATCTCGGCGTCAATCTCAGCTTCACGCCCCATGTCCATCCGGCGTTCCGCGGGCTTATGACCACGTGCCATGCGCCCCTGAAAGCGCCCCTCGACAAGGCCGAGCTGCGCGCCCTTTATGACGCCGCCTATGGCCGCGAGGCTTTGGTTGAGCTGACCCCAGGGGCGCCGGAATTGATCGACGGCGCGGATCGCCCAGGCGTTGCGATCGGCGGGTTCGAGGTCTCCGAGGACGGCAAGCGCGCCGTGGTCGTCGCCGCTCTCGACAATCTGTTGAAAGGCGCGGCGGTGCAGGCGGTGCAGAATTTGAACATTGCCCTTGGCATGGACGAACTCGCCGGCCTCAACCCGGCGGCGCGCGCCGCTTAAGCGCCGCGCCGTCGCAGACGCGCGTCTCGATCGACGGGGTTACGGCGTCAGGAACAGGGCCCGTTCTTCTTCCCGGCGATGGGTCAGATGGTCGAGCACCCGGCCGCCGGCGCGATTGTGGCCGAGGAAAGCGTCCGCCGCCGACATTTTGCGCCCTTCGTTGAAATTGGCGAGCACCGGCGAGCGGCTGAAATTGCCCATGCCGAGATTATAGGCGAGGGAGACCATGGCGGAAAACTCGTTCTCCGTCGCCGGCCGGGTCAGGCGGGCGCGCACGCCGTCTTCGGCGCCGCGCACGTCGGCGCGCAATAAAGCCGTGGCTTGGGCTTCGGTGATCGTCCGCGGTTCGCCTGGCGCCATTTGGTGGCCATAGCCGATATAGGAGCGGCCGCCGGAACTATAGGCTTCCAAGCGCAAGCCCTCGCTGCGCTTGATGATGTCGAGACCGGCGTTGTTCATCCGTAGACGGGCGTTCGCCTCGATGCCGCCGCTGGCGGCGACTGACGGGCGCGGCGCTGGGGCCTGGCTCTCGGTCTTCGGCGCTGGCGCGTCGGCTTTTTTGCTCGCCGGGGCGGCGGTCTCGATCGCGTCGAGCTTGCTTGGCCGGTCGAGGAAGTCGTCCACGACCGCCGGGACGCCATAGGCGCGAACGTAAAGAAACGCGATGGCGATGACGCCGGCGACGATGATGAATTCGAAAATTTTACGCATACCGATTCCCCCCAAAGAACGCCCCCACGATCGAAGGTCCTTTAGTCGCGGCAATTCTAGGAAATGCATGGTTTTGCACAAGGTTTTGCCCATTACGCCGCCGAATCGACCCTGAATCCACGGCGATTCCCGCAAGGTGGTGTTTGCAGGCAACATTTATTGCAACCTATGGTAGGCGCATTGGCGCCGCGCCGTGATCGCCGGACCGCCGCCGTCCCGCCTTATCGCCGGCGAGCGAAGCGTTGTCGGCCAGACTGGCGAGAAAGACTGGCGAGAAAGGCTGGCTAGAAAGGCTGGCGAGAAAGACTGGCTTGGCGAGATTGCCTCGTCGGGAATAGATCGGCGGCGATGGCTCCGCGGTTTAGTTCGTGTACGGCGCGGTTTTGATCTTAAGGCGCGCCGCGCGCGTATAAACCCTCGGCCGACGATGGACGAAACGCCAAAGGTCCAGTATCCCTGAGCCAGGATCTCCTGACACAGATACGCGCATGGGCGAGAGGCGTTTAACCGACGAGACGATAGCGAGGACGAATGGCGAGCGAAGGCGGCGGGTTTCTTATCGAGGCGGCGACATATTTAGGGGCGGCGGCGATCGCGGTGCCAGTGTTCAATCGTCTAAAGCTCGGCTCAATTCTCGGCTATCTCGCCGCGGGCGTGGTCATCGGCCCGTCGGGCTTGAACATTCTCGATCAGGAAGAAGGCGTGTTCCACGTCGCCGAGCTTGGCGTGGTCTTATTCTTGTTTTTGATCGGGCTTGAGCTGTCGCTGGCGCGCCTGTTCGCCTTGCGGCGGGACATATTCGGCCTTGGCCTGGCGCAGATGGCCCTGACCGGCGCGGTCATCGCCGGGATATTCTTCGCCCTCGACGTCGCCGCGCCGACCACTTCGATCGTCGCTGGTCTGACCTTCGCGTTCTCCTCGACCGCCTTCGCGCTGCAATTCATGAAGGATCGCGGCGATCTCAACACGCCCTATGGCAAGCGCGCGTTTCCAGTGCTGTTGTTCCAGGACTTAGCGGTGATCCCGCTATTGGCGGTGCTGCCGTTCCTCGCCGCCGGCGGCGCGATTCCGGCGGACGTGGGCGGCGCCTCGATCTGGCTCGGCCTGTCTAAAGCCGCCGGCGTGGTGGCGGTGCTGATCTTGATCGGCAAATACGTCATCGACCATGTGCTGCGTTTGGTCGCCGCGTCGGGCTCCCATGAAGCGTTCGCCGCCACGGCCTTGTTCATCGTCGCGGCGGTGGCGACGGCGGTCGCCTGGGCCGGCCTCTCCATGGCGCTCGGCGCGTTTCTCGCTGGCGTTCTCTTGGCGGAGTCTTCCTATCGGCACCAGATCCAGACCGACATCGAACCGTTTCGCGGCTTGCTGCTCGGCCTGTTCTTCATCTCCATCGGCATGCGCCTCGATCTCGGCGCCATCGCCGACGCCTGGCTTTTGGTGATCGGCGGCGCGGTCGGCCTGGTGTTCATCAAGACCGCGGTCTTGTCGCTCCTGGCCCGGGCCTTCGGCTCGGACTGGTCCGACGCGATCAAGGCCGGCGCCGTCTTGAGCCAGGGCGGCGAGTTCGCCTTCGTCGTCTTTAGTCTCGGCCTGTCGACTAATCTGTTCACCGACAATCAAGCGACTTTGATGTCGGCGATCGTCACCTTGTCGATGATCATGACGCCGTTCGCGGTGATGCTGGCGAGCCGGGCGACCCCGGCCCAGGCCGCGGCGGACGACGGCGATCTTGAAGGCCCGCAGGCCGGCCATGGCCATGTCATCGTCGCTGGCTTCGGTCGGATGGGGCAGATCATTTCGCAAGTGCTCGGCGGCGCCGGCCTGTCGGTGACCGCGATCGACAAGGATCCGCAGCATATCCAAAACGCCAAGCGCTACGGCTTTAAAGTCTATTATGGCGACGCGTCGCGGCTCGACGTACTGATGACAGCCGGCGCCGAAGACGCGTCGGCCATCATCCTCACCATGGACGACAGCACGGCGGTGATCCACGCCGTGGAGTCCTTGCGCTCGCGCCTGCCGAACGCGGAGATCCTGGTGGTCGCCCATGACCGGCTGCATGAGATCGAACTGCGCCCCCTCGATCCGTCGTTCCTGGTGCGCGAGACCATGGAGTCGAGCTTGTTGATCGCCCGGGAGACCCTGAAGCGGGTCAACGTGCCCGACGCATTAATCGACGACTATGTGGAGCAGTTCCGCACCATCGATCGCGAACGGCTGTTGGCGCAGATGGATCAGGGTCCCGAAGGCGGCAAGCATATGCTGCACCAACGCTTCTCGACGCCACAGTCACAAGAATAAGGCGCACAAGAATAAGGGGCACAAGAATAAGGGGCGCAGGAATAGCGGTCATAAGAACAAGAGTCGCAAGCGCGACGCGGCGCAATGCGCGGGGCCGTCGCCGTTACGGCGCGGGCGTCGGTTTCTTCGTCGCCTCATAGACTTTGGCGAACACCGGCGCGGCGGCGTCGATGCCCGGCTTGGCGCGATTGCGTCCCATACGGACGAGCACCATGTTCTTGTCCGGCACGATCATCACGTATTGGCCTTCGTGGCCGGCCATGACATAGGCCTCTTCAGGCAAGCCCTTGGCGAATTGCGGGCGACCGTCGGCGCCGGCGTAATTGAGCCAGAACTGAGCGCCGTATTGCTTGTCGGACTGGCCTGCGGGGGTGCGGACGAATTCGACCCAGCCCTCGGGCAAGAGCCGCTCGCCGTTCCAAATCCCGTCTTGCAAGTGCAATTGACCGAACTTGGCCCAATCCCGGGCGGTGGCGTACATGAAGGACGAGCCGATGAAGTCGCCGGCGCTGTCCGGTTCGAGGAGGGCGCTGGCCGCGCCTAACGGGGCGAACAATTCATCCCGGGCGAAGCGATGATAATCGAGCCCGGCGTCTTCGAGGACCAGGCGCAGGGCGTGCTGCAGGATATTGGTGGTGCCGCTGGAGTAAGACCAGACCTCGCCCGGCGCGGCGATGGTCTGCTTGGCGACGGCGACGGCCGCGGCGCTGCGCGCGTCGAACAGCATCACCGTGGCGTCGGAGCCGGCTTCGCCATAGATTTCCCCGAACGACAGGCCGCTTTGCATTTGCAAGAGGTCGCGCCAGGTAATGGCGCCGCGCGGATCGTCCGCCGTCGCCCAATCGTCGATCGGCGGGCGGGCGTCAATGTCGATTAAGCCTTTATGGACGGCGACCCCGACCATGGCTGCGGTGACGCTTTTCGCCATCGACCAGCTCAACAACGGCGTCGCGGCGTCGATCCCGTCGGCGTAGGCTTCGGCGATGAAGCCGCCGTCGACGAAGGCGGCGATGGCGAGATGTTTCTCCTCCGGCGCCGCTATGGCGGCGCGCAGGATCGCTTCGACGGCGTCGGCGTCGACCCGGTCCGGCGCGGCGATCGGCCATGGCGCGTCGGCCACCGGCGCGATATCCGGCAACGCCGCAGGCGCGCCTTCGGCCACCAGGGTGCAGCCATAATCGTCGCGGTGCACCGCGGTCGCCCGGCCGAGCCCCATCAACGACGCGGTCACCGTGCGCGTCGACGGGTCGACCTTGGTTTTCACTTGATCGATGCCGGCGGATAGGCCGGCGAACTCACGCGCTTCGATCGCCTCGACGTCATGGCCGGCGACGAACAATTCCGAACAGGTCATCTTCGCCTTATAGGCGCTGCCGAGCCCGGCCAATTGATTGGCTTTCGGGTAAGCGAAGGCCGCGATGGCGGCGACGCCGCCGACGGCGATTGCTGCGACGATAGTGCGTGAGCCGAGCGCCATCCCGGTTAGTCGATCGGCCGGAAGATCAGCGTCAGAATCACGCCGACCAAGCCGAACACCGCCCAAAGCGGCAGCCCGAGCACGGTGTTCAAGACGCCCGCGGCCGCCTGCGGCGCGCCGGCCGCCGCCGCGGAGGCGTCAAACCCCGTCTGGGCGAGAATTTCCGCCGTGGTGCGCACCACCGGCTCTTGTTGTTCGAGAGAAGACACCGCGTCCGCGCCTAACAGCGCAATCCCCAACGCGACCAAAATCCATGCGAGAAAGCGAAACGCCGCCATACTACAACCCCTTGTTTGACCCACCTCGTCGGGGCTGAATATACAGAGGCCCCGTCCATCTGCAAACCGCTTTAACCGCCGATTAAGGTTAACGATTTGCGATTCAGCTTGCGTCGGCGCCGCGCCTGGCTATATTCCCGCTTCCCGAGAGGGAATGACCGGACAGGTGGCCGAGTGGTTGAAGGCGCACGCCTGGAACGCGTGTAGGCGGGTA
>CAYWWL010000047.1:0-10107 GCA_964461925.1 uncultured Caulobacterales bacterium
AGGGGCCGGCGGCGATGGCGGAGGTCGGCGCGTCAGCGTCAGGGAAATATTCGAGCTGGCCGGCGACGCCGGAGAACGGGATCGAGCGGGCGGCGGCGAAACGGGACGCGGCGACGCTGTTTGCGATCACGACATGATCGAATGTTGTCTCGTCATGGTCGATCGTCAGCGTGACGTTCGTGTCGGCGCAATCGATCCGGCGGACCCGAGCCTGAATTAGGTCGGCGCCATCGGCGAGGCGCGCGACGAAAGCGCGGGGGTCAACGACGCCTGCTTGCGGGAAGAACAGACCTTGCGCCGTCGCCTGCATATGCGTCTCAGGCAGGGGCGCAGCGGCGATCAATTTGGCGTGGCGCTGTCGCTCCGCATCGTCGGCTGCGGTCAGCAAGACGCCGCAGGGATTAAACCAATCGCCGCCGCCGCCAAGGCGGTCGATCTCGGTCAGGACATGGATATAAGCGGCGCGGAAGAACCGCGCCGGCGCGGTGTCGCCAAGGTCGAGCCGGGGCATGATCAAACCGCCGGGATTGCCCGACGCGCCGCCAGCTAATCCTTGCGGATCGAAGATCGTCACCGCGCATCCTTGATCGAGGAATCGCCGTGCGACGCTGGCCCCGGCGATGCCGCCGCCGACGATCGCTATGGAACCTGCCGCGCCCCGGACATGGCGCCGGGCGAACCATGGCGCCTGGCGCGGCTTCGGCGCCTTCTCTCCTGTGCGTTTGGCGCAGAGCATTTCGCGCTTGCGGCCATAGCCAGGCCGCTTCTCCACCTCAAAGCCGACGTCCTGCAAGCCGCGGCGCACGGCGCCGGCGACCGTGAAAGTCGCGAGGCTGGCGTCCGGGGCCGATAGCCGAGCGACCTCCGCCATAACCGCGGGGCGCCACATGGCTGGGTTCTTCGCCGGCGAGAACCCATCCAGGAACCAGGCGTCGGCGGCGGCGCTGATCCGCGAAAAACCGTCCGCTGCTTCGCCAAAGACCAAGGTCAGCGACACGCCGTCCGCGAACCTCAATCGATGCACGCCTGGCGCGGCGGGCGGAAATCCCTGCCGCAGGGCGTCTGAGAACGGCGCGAGCGACGGCCATGCCTGGTGCGCCCGGGCCAAGTCGCCGGCGGCTAAAGGAAACTGTTCGCAGGAGAAATAGTGTAGCCGCGCGCCAGGCTGGCGCACGCGCCGCCACAACGCCCATGCGAGCAAGAAATTTAGGCCGGTGCCGAAACCGGTTTCGCCAATGGTGAACGTCTTGGCGTCGGCGAAACGCTGTTCGAGCCGATTCCCGGCGAGAAAAACGTGGGCGCTTTCCTCACGGCCGTCCTCCGCGAAATAGATATCGTCGAAGACTTTCGACCGGGGCAAGCTGGCCCCGTCCCCTGCGGATTGATCGGCCCATAACAAATCGGCGACCGCAACGCGGTCGCCGTTCGTGTTCGTTGACATGGCGGCGTTCCTAGTGGAGCGCGCTATGTAACCTTACTTGCCCGCGAAGGGGAAGAAGGCGTTGAAGCCCGGAAAGGCTTCGGTTTTGAACGTGGTTTTCAGCGAATCGCTGACCGGCTCGACGCTGTCGCGTACGGCGTCGACCGTCGCTTGGGTCAGCGAGCGGCTGCGTTCCATGCGGCCTTCGAAAAACCGGCTCCAGTAGCCGCGCTGGATTTCTAGCGCTTCGGCGACGGTCTTCGCGCCGGCCAATTCATTGGTGAACTCAACCGCGTCGGTCATTTCCTGGCGAGCGGCGTCAAAGGCTTCGACGCCGACTTCTTGGAACCGGGCTTGAGCGGTTTCGAAGCTTGCGCGGGTCGCGTCCATCAATTCTTGGGTGCGGCCGTGCATTTCTTCGGCGTTTTCGCTGTAGGCTTTGAGCAGGGTGTCGTACTGGTCGCGAGCGGCGTTGGAGAACGCGAACGCGGATTCATTAGACGCGGTCTCAGGGGCCGCTTTTTTTGCGGCGCCGTTGGTCGTCGCTTTCGCGCGCGGGCTCGCCGCTTTAGTGGTCGCTGTGGCCATCGTATTACCTCGGTTTTTGCGTGTTTTTCTTGAATTCATTGATCGGTCGATTGCAGCCGACCGACGCCGTGTGCATACGCGAAATGGTGCGTCGCAACAAGCTCAATTCAAGAAAAAATCGCGATTAATTGGCTGCCGTCGCCGCTAGCAGTCGGCTCAGCACGGCGGCGGATGCATAGCCGTCGGCGGCGACGCCGTTGGCCGCTTGCCATGCCCGCAACGCCTTCTTCGTGTTCGCTCCAATCACCCCGTCCGCTGGTCCGGGATTGAAGCCCTGTGCGGCGAGGGTGCGTTGCAGTTGCTTACGCTCAGCTTTCGATAGCATGCGATCGTCACGCGGCCATGACTGCACCGTAGCGCTCGGTCGCCCAGCCACCGCCTCTGACAATAACCCAACCGCCAGCGCGTAGGAGGTGGCGCGATTATATTTCAAGATCGCCTCGAAATTCTCGAAGACGATAAAGGCGGGGCCCGCCGCGCCGGCTGGCACGATGATCCGGCCGCGGGCGTTAGGGTCATGCACGCCGAGCAAGGATCCGCGCGCCGCGTCGACGCCGAGGGAGGCCCACACGGCCAACGGTTTGCGTTTGCCGGGCGCGGCCTGGCTGTAGTCGAACCCGTCCGGCAGCGTGACTTCGACGCCCCAGGGTTGGTCGTTGCGATAGCCGGACGCCGACAAATAATTCGCGGTCGAGGAAAATACGTCGCCAAGATCGGACCAGATATTGCGCCGACCGTCGCCATCATGGTCGACGGCGTACGAAAGATATGTGGTCGGAATAAATTGCGTGTGCCCCATGGCGCCGGCCCAGGAGCCCTTGAGCTGGTCCTGCGACGCGTAGCCGTTCTCGATGATTTTGAGGGCGCCGATCAATTGCTGACGCCCGAACGCCGTTCGCCGACCTTGGTAGGCCAAAGTCGCCAGCGCTTCGATCGTATAGTGATCGCCCAAGATCGCGCCATAGGCGCTTTCAAGTCCCCAAATGGCGACGATGATTTCGCGATCGACGCCGTAGGCGGCTTCAATTTCAGCCAGCAGCGCGTTGTTCTCGGCGAGTTTGGCGGTCCCGTTTGTCCGTCGGGATTGCGACACGGCGCTGTCGAGATAGCTCCAGATCGATCGCGTGAATTCCGGCTGATTGTCGTTCTGCTCAAAGACTTTCGGATCGACGGAAACGCCTTCGAACGCTGCGTCGAACACAGCGGGGGACACGCCGGCGGCGACGGCGTCCAATTTGAAGGAGGCGAGCCAGTCAGCGAAGCTCAACGTTTGCGCGTGGGCGCCGACATGCGAGAGTGCGGCGAAAAAAACGCCTGCCAACAATGAATTACGCCGTTTTGCCATGGTGACTGAGGTCCCCTCCGTTCGGGCTGAACGCCCCGAAATGCGTCGCACGGTCGCGACTGCTAATCACTACCAGATTTGCCGCGCTCGCGCACCTGGGTCAATGTCGACCATAGACGCTTTCGATTCCCCTAAATGCGGCTTAAGCTCCCGGATTTTACGGCTAATTGCGGAGGGGCTCGCGCGCCATGACATCTCGTTTCAAATCCACCTTTCTTGCGCTCGTATCGGCTACGGCGCTCGCTGCATGCGGCGGCGATGGCGCGCCCCAGTCGGCGGGCGGCGACGGCGACGCGGCGGCGACCGCCGCGCCTGCGCTCAATGTCGCTTCGCGGGAGAAGCTCGAAGCCATGCGGGCGCAATTCGCGCAGATCGATATGGCGTTCGACGCTAGTTTTCTCAGCGACGAGGAGCGCCAGGTCGTTAATCTATTGAACAAAGCCGGCGACATTATGTCGGAAATCTATCTTCTTCAGCTCGCCGAGGAGAACCCGGCCTGGCGCCAGACCATCGTCGACAGCGACATCGCCGACAAAGAACTCGTGCTCGATCTGTTCGATTTGCATTTCGGCCCTTGGGACACGCTCGACAATAATGCGGCCTTTTTCGGCGACGCAGTGCGCGGCCCGGGCGCTGGGTTTTACCCCGCCGACATGACCAAAGAAGAATTCGAAGCCTGGATCGCCGCGCATCCGGACGACGAAGCGGCGTTTCGCTCCGGCTACACCATCATTCGGCGTGGCGAGGACGGCGGGCTCAAGGCGATCCCTTATTCCGTCGCCTATGCCGAGCAATTGGCGCGCGCGGCGGCCTTGCTCGAAGAAGCCGCCGCCGTCGCCAGCAATGAGAGCCTGAAGACGTTCTTGACCAAACGCGCGGCTTCATTCCTCTCGGACGACTATTTTGACTCCGAACTGGCGTGGATGGACCTCGACGGGGCCATCGAGGTCGCGATTGGTCCGTACGAGGTCTATGACGATGAGCTGTTCGGCTACAAGACCGCTTTTGAGGCCTTCATCACCGTCAAGGATCCGGCCGAGAGCGCAGCGCTCGATAAATACAAGGATTACCTCCGCGACATGGAGGCGAACCTGCCGGTGGCGGAGAGTTATAAAAACTTCAAGCGCGGCTTCGAATCCCCGATCGCGGTCGTGACGCAAGTCCATGGCGGCGGCGACAACGTGCCCGGCGTTCAGACCATCGCGTTTAACTTGCCGAACGACGAGCGCGTGCGCGAGGCTAAAGGCGCGAAGAAAGTCATCCTCAATAATGTCCTCGGCGCGAAATTCGACCGCATCTTGTCGCCGATGGCGTCCAAAGTGCTGGTGCCGGACCAGGCGGCCTTGCTGATGAAGGACTATATGGCGAACGGGACCCTGTTCCACGAATTGGCCCATAGCCTTGGTCCGGGCACGATCGAGAAAGACGGCGAACAGACCACCGTGGCCGCGGAATTGAAGGAACTCTATTCCGGTACGGAAGAAGGCAAAGCGGACGTCATGGGCGTCTACAATATTCTCTATATGATGGAGAAGGGCGAACTACCGATCGCGGAGAAAGAAAACATGATGGCCACCTATGTGGTCGGCCTGTTCCGCTCCATGCGCTTTGGCGTCAACGCCGCCCATGGCAAAGGCGCTGCATTCCAATACAGCTACTACACCGAGGTTGGCGCGATCGCGGTCGATGAAGAGACCGGCTTATTGCGCCTCGACTTCGCCAAGCTTGAGCAAGCGATTAGCGATCTGACCGGCAAGATCGTCATGCTCCAAGGAGACGGCGACTATGACGCGGCGAAGGCTTTCCTTGACGAGTACGTCGCGCTCGACGACACGGCGCAACGGATCATAGGCTCACTAACCGAATTGCCGGTTGATATTCAGCCAATCTATCCGTCGGCGCTCTAGAGGCGATGATGGCGCGGGGGAGAGAACTGGCCTCAGCCTGGGCGGTCGCGATGGCGATCGCCTGGTTTCCGTCGACGACCGCGGCGCAGATCGACCCCGGGGCGGTCCCGTCTCTCGCGGCCGGCTATAAGGCCGCCTTCACCTGTTCCGGCGTGTTCAACGCCGGCCGCTCGACGGACGACATCGCCGGCGATGAGCTGGCGCGGATCTATAAGGCGTTGCGCGACGCGGTGGCCGACTCGCCTGGCGCGGTGATCGACCGAGAAAAAGCTACCGTCAGCGTCGCCTTCGCAGCAGGCGCGCCGCCGCGAGTGGCGCAGTGGCGTCCCGGCCTTGGCTGCGTGCAATTGCCGACGGGCGCGCGTTTTGGCGACGTCGACGTGCCAGTCTTGGCGTCGCCGCGGACGCCGACGGCGCAGCCGCTGGCGACGACGACCGCCGTCGATCCAGTTTTGGCGGCGGTTGGCGCTGCGGCCTTCGATCGGCGCACCTATGGCGAGGGAACGGAGACGAGCGCCGTCGTCGTCTTCCGGAACGGCGAGATCATCTTCGAACAGTACCGGGATGGATTTGGCCCTGACGTGCCCCAGCGCACCTGGTCGGTGGCGAAGTCGATCGCGGCGACGGTGATCGGCGCGGCGGTCCATCAGGGATTGGTCGACGTCGACGCCCCTGCGGGGCTGGCGCAATGGTCCGCCCCGGGCGATCCGCGCGGCGCGATCGCGCTCGACGATCTCCTGCGCATGGCCAGCGGACTGACCTCGCCAACGGCCGGCAATCGCACCGACGATATTTATGTCGGCGGCGGTCGGATCGTCGATCATGCCCTTGGCAATCGAGCGGTGGCCGCCCCCGGCGCGCGCTATCGCTACGCCAACAATGACACAATGGCGGCGATGCGGGTTCTGCGCGAAGCAATGGCGGACGATGCGGCCTATCTGCAATTCCCTTTCGCGGCAGTGCTCGATCCCCTTGGCATGGCGCATACGTTTCCGGAAACCGACTGGAACGGCGACTTCGTCTTCTCCAGTCAGGTATGGACCACGGCGCGGGACTTAGTTCGCCTCGGGCGTCTCTATCTCGATGACGGCGTGATCGACGGCGTGCGGATTTTGCCGGAGGGCTGGGCATCCTACGTGACCGCGCCCACGGGGCCGCAACCGCCGTCGCGCGGCGACGGCCCGGCGCCGGGATATGGCGCGCAGTTTTGGCTCTACGGACAAGAACACGGCTTGCCAGATGGCACGTTCGCCGCGCGGGGCAATCGCGGGCAATATTTGTTCATCATGCCGTCTAAAAATCTCCTTGTCGTGCGTCGCGGCTTTGACGAGGTCGGCGGAGTGCGCTTCGATATGACGGCGTTTACCCGGGATGTCGTGGAGAATTTGCCGAGCGAACAATAGTCCCGACATGATCGCGCAATGTCTGCGTCGCAACGCGAGCTGCGACGCGAGTTATCATATTGGGATCCCATAATGCTCGAGAAATTTTTTCAGCTATCCGCCCACGATACAACGCCGCAGCGCGAATTAATCGCGGGACTGACGACATTCGTCACCATGGCTTATATCTGCGCCGTCAATCCCGCCATGCTCGCCGAGGCAGGCATGGATTTCGGCGCCGTGTTCGTGGCCACGTGCTTGGTGTCGGCCATTGGTTGCTTCTTGATGGGCGGTCTCGCCAACTATCCCATCGCCATCGCGCCGGGCATGGGACTGAACGCCTTTTTCGCGTACGGCGTGGTCATCGGCGCCGGCTATGACTGGCGCACGGCGCTCGGCGCGGTCTTTTGGGCGGGGCTGATTTTCCTGTTGCTTAGCGTCTCGCGGGCTCGGGCTTTTCTGGTGGATCTCATTCCAAGTAGCGTGAAGACCGGCGTGATCGTGGGCATCGGGCTATTCTTGGCCTTGATCGGGTTGCGCAACGCCGGCCTGGTGGTGGGCGACGACGCCACATTGGTCGGGCTAGGGGATATGCGCAGTCCCGAAGTTGCGCTCAGCCTGATCGGATTTTGCCTCACCGCCGCCCTGGTGGCCCGGGGATTTAAAGCGGCGATCATCATCGTCATCGGATTGATTTCGCTGATCGGCGTCGTCTTTTTCGGCGCGCCGTTCCATGGCGTCTTCGGCGCGCCGCCGTCGCCTGCGGCGACCTTCGCTCAGCTCGATTTATTAGGTGCACTGAATATTTGCATGGCGGCGATCATTATCGCGCTGGTGTTCATCGACGTGTTCGACACCTCCGGCACGTTGATCGCCATTGGTCGCGCGGCGAACCTGGCGGACGCGAATGATCGTCTCGCCAAAGGTCGAGAGGCGATGGTCGCCGACAGCGCCGCCAGCGTTGCGGGCGCGGTTCTCGGCACGTCCACGGCGACGAGCTATATTGAAAGCCGCGCCGGCGTCGCAGCGGGCGGGCGCACCGGTCTCGCCGCGGTCGTGGTCGGCTGTCTGTTCATGCTGACCTTGTTTCTCGCGCCCTTAGCGCAGTCGATCCCAAGCTACGCCACTGCGCCGGCGCTTATCTTCGTCGCGATTTTAATGGTTTGTCATATCGCGGAGCATCGCGACTGGGAGGACGTGACCGAAACCGCGCCGATGGTGTTGACCGCGATCATGATGCCGTTCGCATTCTCCATCGCCGACGGGATCGCGGTGGGCTTTATTTCCTATGCGCTGCTAAAACTCTTCGCTGGCAGGC
Source organism: uncultured Caulobacterales bacterium (assembly GCA_964461925.1). Lineage (GTDB taxonomy): Bacteria > Pseudomonadota > Alphaproteobacteria > Caulobacterales > Parvularculaceae > MED-G105. The sequence continues at coordinate 7,961 of CAYWWL010000047.1, forward strand.
GCGCGGATCTAAATCCGGCGGTGATCGCCTTAGCGGCGTTATTCGTCGCGCGGTTTGCGTTTCTCGACGTAATTTAAGCCGACAAAGCTAAGCGGTCAGGGCCAAGGCGGCTTTGGAGCCGGGGGCGCGGCCAAGCTGTTCGGAGATCCAAAGGCTGGCGGCGACAAGCTTGTCGAGATCGACGCCGGTCTCGATCCCCGACCGGCGCATCGAGTAGACGACGTCTTCGCTCGCCACATTGCCAGACGCGCCTTTGGCGTAAGGGCAACCGCCAAGGCCGGAGACCGAAGCGTCGAAGGTGCGCACGCCAAGCTCGTAGGCGGCCCAAATATTGGCGAGGGCCTGTCCATAGGTGTCGTGAAAATGTCCGGCCACGGCGTCTATGGGGACCACGTCGAATACCGCTTTCAGCAGTGCCCTGGTGCGTCCCGGGGCGCCGACGCCGATGGTGTCGCCTAGGGAAATCTCATAACAGCCCAGATCGTAAAGCGTCTTGGCCATGGCGGCGACGGCGCTCGGCGCAATCTCGCCTTCATACGGGCAACCGAGCACGCAGGACACATAGCCGCGCACGCGCACCCCGTCGGCCTTCGCCGCCTCGATGATCGGCGTGAATCGCTCGACGCTTTCGGCGATTGAGCAATTGATGTTCTTTTGACTGAACGATTCCGACGCCGCGCCGAACACGGCGACCACGTCCGCGTCGACGGCGCGGGCGGCGGCGTATCCCTTCATATTCGGAGTCAACACCGGATAAGCGACGCCCGGCTTGCGTTTCACGCCGGCGAGCACCGCGTCCGAGGCGGCCATTTGCGGCACCCATTTGGGCGACACGAAAGCGCCAGCTTCGACATAAGGCGCGCCTGCGTCCGCCAGGCGTTCGACCAGAGCGATTTTGGTCTCGGTGGGGATTGTCTGTTTTTCGTTCTGCAATCCGTCCCGCGGACCGACTTCGACGATGACGACGTTATCGCTCATAGCGCGGCCTCACCCTTCGTCTTCCGCCGCGAGCTCGACCAATAGATCGCCGTCCTTAACTTGATCGCCGGCGGCGAAGCGCAACGCTTTGACGACGCCGTCGCGCGGCGCCTTGATCGTATGCTCCATCTTCATCGCCTCCATCACGATCAAAGGATCGCCAGCGGCGATCGTATCGCCGGGCGCGGCGTTGATCATGGTGATGACGCCCGGCATCGGCGCCGTCAGCGAGCCCTCCGTTGATTGGGCGCCGCCGCCGCCCGACAGCGGGTCGGCGAACCGAATGTCGGCATGGTCGGCGCCGCGCCATACCCTGTCGGCATCGGCGCCGGCGTGGGGCGCGACGTCAAACCGGATGTCCGCGCCGGCATAAGCAAGCCAGACGCCGTCGTCTGCGTCGATTACGTCGACGTGGAACCGGTCAATCTCGCCGTCGCCGTCGCCTTTACGGCGCGCTGCGGCGGAAGCTTTCGGTTCGATCTCAATGGTTCGGCGGGCGCTGTCGCGATCGGCGTAGGTCATGCGCGCGATCGCCGGACCGTCTGCTTGTTCAATCCACAAAACTGTTTTCGCGGGCTTATTGGCCCGGAAGCCGTGTAAGGAGCGCCAAGGATCGTCGTCAGCCGGCGCCATGGCGGCGCGATCTCGCGCGATCAAGGCGGCGGCCAGGCTCGCCTGTTGGTTAGCCTCGCCGTGGAAGAGATCGGCTTCGTGGTCGTCGATAAACCGGGTCGACACCTCGCCGGCGCGAAACGCGTCGTGCTCGCATAAGGCGTTTAAGAACTGCGCATTGGTCTCCAAGCCGGCGACGCGGGTTTTCGCCAAGGCGAGACGCATTGCGCCCAGAGCTTCGGCGCGGTCGCGGCCGTGGACGATGATCTTCGCGATCATCGGATCGTAAAATGGCGTGATCTCCTGACCTTCCACGACGCCGGAATCGACCCGGGAGCAGTCATAGGGCAATTGCAGGGTTCTTAAGACGCCGATCGACGGGGCGAAATCCTGGGCGGGGTTTTCCGCATAGAGCCGCGCTTCAAAGGCGTGACCGACCTCTTTGATGTCGGCCTGGCGCGCTGGCAGGCCTTCACCGGCCGCGACCCGTAACTGCCACTCCACCAAGTCGACGCCAGTGATCATTTCCGTCGCCGGGTGCTCGACCTGGAGCCGCG
>CAYWWL010000048.1:0-10107 GCA_964461925.1 uncultured Caulobacterales bacterium
TGGCTCATCGGCGCCAGGTGTCCGGCGCCTTCCATTTGGATAACTTTGGCCCCGTGAAATTTGAAACCGGCCCGGACCGGCGCCGGCACGGTGGAATCCCGGGCCGCGGCGAGCACCGCTAAAGGCGCCTTCAACCGCGCCAGGATCGGCCAGGGATAGTGGCGATGGCCGACGAAATTAGCCGCCTCCCACAAGGGATCGCAGGCCAGGCCGACGCCGCCGTCGACCGCGACCAAGCCGTCGTCGAGATAGTCCTCGAGCACTCCCGGCGCCCAATCTGAGAAGATTTTCTTCTGTCGATAGCGGGCGATCACCGCCGCTTTGTCGGGCCAGCGGCTATTGCGGGCGAGCGCCCCTTTGGCGATCGGCGACTGGGCGAACAGCCGCCGGCTAAACGGTAAATGGGCGATGGCGTAGGCGGTGCGCGGCAGCAAAACCGGCTCCACCAGACGCACCGCGGCGATGTCCGCGCGCCCCTTGGTGGCCATCAACGCCGACAGCGCGCCCATGGAATGGCCGGCGAAGGTCCAATCGCCCTTGAGCCCGAAGGCGGCCCGGGCGGCGTCGGCATAGGCGCCGATGTCGGCGGCGTAGTGATGATAGGAGCGGTGCTGGGCCGGATCCGCCGGCAGGGCGGTGCGGCCATGGCCGCGCAGATCGATGGCGAAGACGTCGAAATCCGCCGCCAACGGCGTCAGCACTTGGCGATAAGTGGAGGCGCAAAAGCCATTGGCGTGGCAAAACAAGAGCGGCGCGCGCCCAGCCCCGGAGAACCGATAGCCGGCGATGGTCCCGTCGGCGGTCTCCAGGCTGGCGTCGACGATCCGCACATCGGCCGTCTCGGACGGGGAAGCATGGGCCATAGGTCCGCTACTTACCGCGACGTGGCGAGGTCATAGAGGGTGCGCAAATGCAGCGCGTCGGCGGCGGCGCGGTGGCGCCGCGGGGCGATCGCTTCGGCCTCTTGGAACAAGGCCTCTTCGCCGTCGCCCACCAAGGGCCGCATCAACGCGCCGAAGTCGGCGAGCTCGAACGCCGGCTTGATGCGTGCGGCGGAGAACAAGCGATACAGCCAAAACCCGTCCCACGCCGGCGCGTCGGCGTACACCGAGGCGCCGCCTAAGACGGCGTTCAAGCGACGGCAGACGGCGGCGGGCTCCGCCCCTTCCGCGCGCAAGACGTCGATGGCGATGCCATGGAGTTTTTCCGCCGCAGGATCCCAGGCGCTCATCGGCCAGTCGGCGGCCGGCTTGATCAGGGTGCATTCCGACGCCCCGCCGACGAACGCCCAGCCGACTTCCACCGGCCATGACTGCGCGCCAAGGCCGGAAGCTTCGAAATCGATAAACGCCACCTCGCCGGTCGCCACGCGCGTCGCCCCGCTTTCTGCCGCATTGCGTTTCGCAAAGGGGTAAGTCGACATCGTCGTCTCCTCAACCATGCCTGACGCGACCACCATGTCGCGTCTCGCCGGCATGTCGCGCCGTCTATGCGCTTCCCGCCTCGCCATCGAACGCCATCCCTTGAACCGCTTGCCTAAAGCCTTGATCCAGGGCCGAAATTCTAATCATCCAGCGCTAATCAATGATGAATTCGCGCCGCGGGAGGCAGGGGTATCGTTGAATTTCCCGCCCGAGTCTAGCGCGGGTCAGGCTGGATTTTGCGAATTCTTTGCGACGCTGAGCCTATCCGAATGGTTAGGCTTTCGGGCGATAGACCCCGTCCGAAGGGTCCTGGGCGTAGTCGAGCACCGCGCCATTGAAGTCGGCGTTCCCGGTGGCGCGGCGCTGCAGTTCCTCGACGGTCTTCAACACGTCCTTGCGCCGTCGGTCGACATAGCGCGCCAGCGCCACAGCGCCGCCAATGGTCGCCACGCCTGCGATAATTCCCGTCAAAGCACCCATCTGTCATTCTCCGCCGACCCGAGCGCCGAAACGCTGACCGGGCCTCTTGCTACGACCGCTTGCGCCGCCGCCTTTGCTCCAGGGTACCACCTTTTCCACCTCAATGGCAAAGCTGGCGCGGGACAAATTCCCGCATAACGCGAATTTTACGGACGCTCCGCAACCGACGTCGTCACCGCCCGAACCGTCGCCACAAGGCCAATTCGTTCGCCGCCGAAACGGCGCCGAGGGCCCACGCCGCAGGATCGAAACCAGCAGGATCGAACCCAGCAGGATCGAGGCCGGAAGAGCCGGCCGCGCCGGTCAAGCGCTTCAGCGGCGAGGTGCGAGCGCTGATGCGTCTGATCCTAACATCCTCGCCGAAGCGAGACTTGAGGAAATCGTTGAGCCGCCCGGTTCCGTCGATAAGCCCCCGGGCCTGGGCCCCGGCGGCCGGCCAAAACGCGCCGGTGAAGGTGTCCTCGAAGCCGTCTTTCAGCGCCCCGCCCCGGCGTTGCTTCACCAGATCGATGAAAATCCGGTGCAGATCCGCCAGAATTGCGTCGAGCCTGGCCACGTCTTCAGGGGATTCCGGCTTGAACGGGTCAAGCTGGCTTTTGCTTTCGCCGGCGGTGTGAACCCGGCGCTCGACGCCTAGTTTGGCGATCGCCTCGTCGAATCCGAAGCCGGCGGAGACGACGCCGATAGAGCCGACGATGGACGACGGGTCGGCGTAGATCTCGTCCGCCGCAATGGCCAGGATATAGCCGCCGCTGGCCGCCACGTCCTCGACGAAGGCGATCACCGGCACTTTCTTTTTCGCCGCGGCGGCGCGGATCGCCCCATGGATCAGATTGGACTGCACCGGCGAGCCGCCAGGCGAGTTGATCGCCAAGGCCACGGCGTCGAGCTTGTCCGGTTTAAACGCCGCCTCGATCAACGGCGCGAGCTTCGCCGCCGAGAGACCGCGCCCAAGCCCGCCGCTGGCGCCGATGGCGCCGTTCAACTCAATCACGGTGACAAGCGGATCTGGCGTTCCAAAAAAGGGAAGTTTTTTGCCCAAGTGGGAGAAAAAAGATTTTGTCGACATCGGCTCGATCTAAAGACTGGCGCCGCCGATTTCAATTGCGTTCTCGCCCCGTTTGGCACACACAGGCGGAAACTGCCCCTGGGCCAGCGGCGGGAAAAAGCGTCGCAGGCTCGTGACTTGACCAGGCCCGCCGCAATCCCCACGGTTAGGGGACTGGAGCCTTTGGGAGATCGTACATTGGCGCTCGCCATCGACAGCGCATCGCAGACCAATCCGAGCCCAAGGGCTGACGGCAGCGCCGCGTTCACCGCCGCCGTGGCGGACCTGCGCGCCTTGCACCAATCGGCCCTGGAGCGGGTCGACGGCGAAATCCTCGATTGCCTGCGCTCGCAAGTGGAGATGATCCCGCAAGTGGGCGGCCATCTGGTCGGCGCCGGGGGCAAGCGTCTGCGCCCGTTAATGACCATCGCGACGGCGGACCTGTTCGGCTATGAGGGACGCAATCATGTGCGCCTGGCCGCCGCCGTGGAGCTGATCCACGGCGCGACATTGCTGCATGACGACGTGGTCGATCAATCCTCCATGCGCCGCGGCGCGCGCACCGCCAATCTCATCTGGGGCAACAAAGAAAGCGTCCTCGTCGGCGATTTCATTTTTTCGCGCTCGTTCGAATTGATGGTGGCGACGGGAAACATGGAGGTCTTGCGGATCCTCTCTCGCGCCGCCGGCGTGATCGCCGAAGGCGAAGTGCTGCAGCTCGGCACCCAAAAGAATATTCAGTCCACGTTCGAGATGTATCTCGCCGTGGTTCAAGCCAAGACCGCGGCCTTGTTCGCCGCCGCCGCCCAATCCGGCGCGGTGATCGCCGGCGCGACGCCGGAACAGGCCGAAGCGGCGCGGCTTTACGGCGAAAATCTCGGCATCGCCTATCAATTGGTCGACGACGCGCTTGACTATTCAGGCCTGCAAGCCGCCCTCGGCAAGGACGTGGGCGACGATTTCCGCGAAGGCAAAATGACCTTGCCGATCGTTTACGCCCTGCAGCGCGCGAATGACGAGGAAGAGGCTTTCTGGCGGCGGACCATCGCCGAAGGACGGCAGGAGCCCGGCGATCTGGAGCGCGCCATCGAGCTGGTCAAGTCGAACGGGGCTTTGGCCGACACGATCGAATGCGCCCATCAGTATGCCGATCAAGCCGCGGCGTGCCTCAAGATCCTGCCCGACGGCGCGTCGACGCCGATCCTGGCCGAGATCGCGCGCCTGTCGACCGAGCGCGAATACTAAACACGGTCAAGATTACTCCGCCGGGCGGCGCGGTTCGTTGCGCTGGATCCAGCGACGGCGAAAGCTCATCGGCGATTCCGGGGCTTGCTCGCGGCGCATCGGCACGAAGCCGCGGCGTTCGGCCTGGCTATAAATCGTGATCGCGCCCGGCGTCATCGCCACCACGAGCGCGAACGGCGCGAACCAGCGCCACGCCAGCGGCACATGCTCCGCCGCGATCGCGGTGCCGCAGGCGACGAAGGTCAAGAACAGATAGAAGCAGGTGACCTGGACATGGCTCCAGCCGAGCTGCACCAATAATTGGTAGAGGTGCTGACGATGGGCGTCGGCGAGGCGCTCGCCGCGCCAAAACCGATGCGCCAAGGTGAAGGCCACGTCATAGAGAAACGGGATCAGGGCGATCGGCGCGAACAACACCCCGATCGTCGGCGCGCCGCCCCGGGCCAATAAGACCGACAACGCCGCGATGGCGAAGCTGACGAACAAGGACCCGCCGTCGCCGAGAAAAATCTTCCCGCTCGGGAAATTCACCACCGCGAATCCGACCAAGGCCGCGGCCAGCATCAGCGCCGCCATGGCCCAATAGATGTCGCCTTGGAAAGCGGCGTAGCCGGCGAGCGCGCCGAGCACCGCCACCGCGGTGAGGGACGCGATGCCGTTGATCCCGTCCATGAAGTTAAAGGCGTTCATCAAGGCGACGATCCAGAACGCCGTCACCAGCGGACCGAAGGCGCCGAGGGCGAGGTCGCCGCCGAATGGAATCGGCGCCCGGTCGAGCGCCCCGAACATGATCACGAACAAGACCGCCGCGGCGATCTGGCACAACAGCTTGCGCAAAGCCGGCTGGGGCCATCGATCGTCAGCCAGGCCGATCAAAAACGCCGGCGCGCAAACCAGAACGAAGGCGCCATAGACGTTCGGCGCCGGCGCTTCCGGGCCCTTCAGCGCCCAGACGGAAAACACCAGCATCGCCGCCGCCCAACCGGCGTAGACCGCAACGCCGCCGCCGCGCGAAGTGACCACCACATGATTGGAGCGATCGTTCGGGGTGTCGGCGAACATGCTCGATCCGACCAGACGCAGCGCCACTGCGTAGGACAACAGGCCAGCGCTAAGGAGCGTCGCCGTCAACATCGCCGAAAGGGCCATTGGATCGTAAAGGCTGAATATCTGCATGATCGTTCCACGCGCCGCGCGCTCGCCGCGACGGCCTATTGTGACTGCGTCGCTACGCGCCAGCAAGCCTCGTCGCCAAGGACCACCAGCCATGGGCGCCGGCGCCGACGGCGGCGCGCACGGCGCTTTGTCGGTCCGCGAACAATGCGAACGTGGTCGCGCCGCTGCCGGACATGCGCGCGGCGAGCGCCCCCGGCTGGGCGCCAAGATAGTCGAGCGTCGCCCCCACTGCGGGGCGCAACGCCATCGCCGGCGGCTGCAGATCGTTGCGCGTGGCCGCCATCAAGTCGACCACGCCGGCAATCGTCCGATTACGGAGCGGGCGCAATTGCGGCGTCGGCGGGGTCGGATGGGCGGCGTCATAAGCGCGAAAGATCGGTCCGGTCGGCGTCTCCACCAGCGGATTGACCAGGCACGCCCATAAAGGCGGCATCGGCGGCGCCGGCGACAGCGCCTCCCCGGCCCCGGAAACATGGATCGGCGCGCCGTCGAGGCAGGCGGGAACGTCGGCGCCGAGACGAAATGCGATCCGCGCCAGGGCGTCGGGCGTCGGCGACAATCCCCACAGGCGGACGAGGGCGCGCAAGGCCGCGGCCGCGTCGGCGGAGCCGCCGCCAATGCCCGCGGCGATCGGCAAGCGCTTATCGAGAACGATGCGCGCGCCGGCGCTGACGCCATAGGCCGCGCGCAAGGCGAGCGCGGCGCGATAGACGAGATTGCGCGTCGGGTCCTCGCGCAGGAGCGGCGCGGCGAACGGGCCGACGATGTCGAGGGAAAGAGCGTCCGCGGGCGTTACGGCGATGGCGTCGCCGTCCTCGGCGAACACGAACAGGCTGGCCAGATCGTGCAGTCGATCCGGGCGCAGCCCGCCCACATGGAGATAGAGATTAATTTTCGCCGGCGCGATGTCGCGAATCACCGAGGGCCTCCTGCCGCGGTTGAACTCGCCTTTCGCTTAGTCGGTCGCGGCGGCTGGCGGAAGCCCATTTTCAAGTTTTTCTTCCACCGCGCTGGCTTGTTTCGGCGTCGGCTCGAGCTCCATCACCCGGCGCCATTGGTAGCCCGCCTCGCGCTTGCGGTTCAATCGCCAATAAACGTCGCCCAAATGGTCGGTGATGGTCGGATCGGCGGGCTCGAGCTGGGCCGCGCGCTCCAGATGGATGACCGCGTTGTCATAGTCGCCGGTTTGATAATAGGCCCAGCCGAGACTGTCGATGATGGCGCCGGAATTGCCCTCCGCGTCCACCGCTTTCTGGATCAGCTTAAACGCTTCGTCGAGATTGACACCGCGCTCGGCCCAGACATAGCCGAGATAATTCAGCGCCGTCGGCTCTTCCGGCGCAAGATCCACCGCCGCGCGCAAGTCGGCTTCGGCCTCGCTCCAACGCTTGGCCTTCAAATAGGCGTCGCCGCGGGAGACGTAATACAGCCAGGCGCGATTGGACGGGGTCTCGCCGACGCCGTCGATCACCCGGCTAAGCTCTTTGATCGCGCCGTCATAATCCTCCATCGACCCGAGAATGGTGGCGAGGAGAAAGCGCATCTCCAAGGGATCGTCGAGCTTCGGCAAGGTCGCGCGCAACAGCGCCACCGCGTCGGCTTCGCGTCCCGACCGGGATAGGCCGTTGGCGATCTCGATCCGCGACTGCTCGAATTGCGGCGAGGACGACGGGATCGGCCGCAGCACGCTCGCCGCGGCGTCGTAGTCCTCATAGATCGAATAGATCAGGCCGGCGAGGCGCCGCGCTTCGGCCAAGTCAGGATCAAGATAGATCGCAAGCTGACTAAGCGCCAAAGGGAAATTATAGCGCGGCGCGCCGACATTATAGCCGGCGGCGTCCGCCTGGTCGCGCTGTTCGGCGAATTGCTCGAGCATGAATGCGGCGTAGGAATATAGTCCGAACGCGGCGCCTTGGCTCGGGGGAACGTCGCGATAGGCGGCCGTGGCGACGCCGCGCTTGACGCGGTCAAGCCCCATGGCCGCCATGCGCTGGTCGGGACCGGCTTGGTTGGCGATCAGCCGATAATAATTCTCCGTCGCCGTACGATCGCCGGCGCGCTCCAGGAAGGCGCCATAGGCGGCGCGGCCGATCGGTCCGCCAAGGCCGAACACCGAGGCTTTGTGCGCTTCGGCGGCGACTTGGCCGAGGCCGGCTTTCTCCGCCATCAAGGCGCGATGGGTGGCGTGGAAGCCGGTGAAGATTTCTTCGCCGTCGACGGGCTCCAGGGCTTTCAAGCCGGCGAGCGGGCCGGCCGCGCCTTCGATCGCCCATGCGCGCAGCAAATGCGCCATGGAATCGAGGAACGGTTCGCCGGTCTTAAATTCGAGCCCGGCTTTGGCGGCGGCGTAATCGCCGGCCTTGAACGCCTCGACGGCGAGCACCAGGCGCTCAATGCCGTCTTGGTCAGGCTTGGCCGGCTTCGCCGGGGCGGGTTTTTCCGCCGCCTCGCCGTCCGCCGCGGCGGCGTTCGTCGAAGCGTCGTCGGCGCCGGCTTTTTCCGCCGCCGCCTTCTCAGCCGCAGCGAGGCGAGCGGCGTCCTCCGCGGCGCGGCGGGCGAGGACCTCTTGGGCGAGGGGCGCGGCGGCGGCGATATCGCCCGAGGACACGCTGAAGAAAAACGCTTGCCGCGCGATCCGCAGGCCGGCGTCGGCGTCGGTGGCGACGGCGCGGAAGGATTCCGCGGCGATGGGAATATTGTTCTCCCGGGCGGCCAGCCGGGCGGAGAGATAATCGCCGGTGGTCGACGCCGAGGTGGAGCCGCCGGTGACGGCGCTGGCGCAGGCGCTGGCCCCGACAAAAGTCGCCGCCGCGACGAGGCGCGCCAGGGCGCCGCCGCGGAAAAGATCACATATTCGGGTAATTCGGCCCGCCGCCGCCTTCAGGCGTGGTCCAGATTATGTTCTGCGACGGATCTTTGATGTCGCAGGTTTTACAGTGGACGCAATTCTGTGCGTTGATTTGGAACCGCGGGTTTGACCCATCGTCATCGGTGAGCACCTCGTAAACGCCTGCCGGACAATATCTTTGAGCAGGCTCTGCATACTTCGGCAAGTTTACGCCGATGGGGATTGACGCGTCCTTAAGCTCCAGGTGCGCCGGCTGATCTTCTTCGTGATTGGTCGCCGAAAAGGATACATTGGTGAGCCGGTCGAAGGTCAAGACGCCGTCGGGTTTCGGATAATCGAGGGGTTTGTGCTGGCTCGCGGGCTCGGTGGCCTCGGCGTCGGTCTTGCCATGGCCGATGGTGCCGAAGATCGAGAAGCCGGAGACGATGGCGTTGGTCCAGACGTCGATCCCGCCCATGGCGATGGCCCCGAGCATGGTGCCATAGCGCGACCATAAGGGCTTGAAATTGCGCGCGTTGCGCAGCTCTTGCTCCACCGGGGAGCCGGCATAGGCTTGGTCATAGGCCGTCAGCACGTCGCCTTCGCGCCCTTCTTTGATCGCCGCGAACGCCGCTTCGGCGGCCATCTTGCCGGTGAGCATGGCGTTGTGATTGCCCTTGATCCGCGGGACGTTAACGAACCCCGCCGAGCAACCGATCAGGGCGCCGCCGGGAAAGCCCAATTGCGGCACCGATTGGAAGCCGCCTTCCGTGATCGCCCGGGCGCCGTAGGCGAGCCGCTTGCCGCCTTCCAGCAGGCCGGCGATATCCGGATGGGTTTTAAACTTTTGGAACTCGCCATAGGGCGACAGGTGCGGGTTTTTATAGTTCAGGTGCACCACGAAGCCGACGGCCACGGTATTGTCATTATAGTGATAAATGAACGAACCGCCGCCGGTGGCGTCGTCCAAGGGCCACCCGAAAGTGTGCTGGACGTGGCCGGGGCGGCTTTTCTCCGGGCTGATCTCCCACAGCTCTTTGATGCCGATGCCGTACTTTTGCGGCTCGCGGCCGTCGTCGAGGCCATATTTGGCGATCGCCTGCTTCGACAAGGAACCGCGCACGCCTTCGGCCAGGAAGACGTATTTGCCGGTCAGCTCCATGCCCGGCTCATAGGAGCCCTTCGGTTCGCCGTCTTTGCCGATGCCGACCTGGCCGACGACGACGCCGCGCAAGGAGCCGTCGTCGCGGAACAACATTTCCGACGCCGCCATGCCGGGATAGACCTCGACGCCCATGGCTTCGGCCTGCTCCGCCAGCCAACGGCAAACATTGCCCATGGAGACGATGTAATTGCCGTGGTTTTGATATTTCTCAGGCAAGCCCCAAGCCGGCACCGGCATTGAACCGGCTGGACCGAGCAACTTAATCCCTTCGGAGACCACCGGGGTGTCGAGGGGCGCGCCGAGCTCTTTCCAATTCGGCAATAAGGCGTCGATCCCGGACGGATCGAGCACTGCGCCGGAGAGAATATGCGCGCCGACTTCCGAGCCTTTCTCGACGACGACGACGTTGATCTCGTCGCCGGCTTCTTCAGCGCATTGCTTTAAGCGGATCGCCGCCGATAATCCTGCAGGTCCGGCCCCGACGATGACGACGTCGAATTCCATTGTCTCCCGCTCAACTGCGTCCATCGCCATAGTCGGCCCTTTCTCTCAATCGTCTCGACGCCCAATCGTCTCAGCGCCGTCTCGCGCCGGCGCCGCTTGCGCGCGCTCTGTCGCCGGCAATGTCGCGCGCGCCGGACGCCGAAGCAAACCCGCGTTTGACCGTTTGTGGCAAATATCGCCGGCCATGGCCATGGCGCTTGACGTCGCGCTTCCCAAGCAGCCTTATGGACGCAGCAAC
>CAYWWL010000049.1:0-10019 GCA_964461925.1 uncultured Caulobacterales bacterium
GGCCATCACGCGAGCGATTGCCGACCAGGCGCGCACCATTCGTATTCCGGTGCATATGATCGAGGCGATCAACAAGATCGTCCGTACGTCACGCCAAATGCTGCACGAAATTGGCCGCGAGCCGACGCCGGAAGAATTGGCCGAAAAACTCTCCATGCCGTTGGAGAAGGTCCGTAAGGTGATGAAAATCGCCAAGGAGCCGATTTCGCTGGAGACGCCGATTGGCGACGAAGAAGACAGCCATCTCGGCGACTTTATCGAAGACAAAAACACGGTGTTGCCGATCGACGCGGCGATCCAGTCGAACCTGCGCGAAACGACCACCCGGGTCTTGGCGTCGCTGACGCCGCGGGAAGAACGCGTCCTACGGATGCGCTTCGGCATCGGCATGAACACCGATCACACGTTGGAAGAAGTGGGGCAGCAATTCTCGGTGACCCGCGAACGGATTCGCCAGATCGAAGCCAAGGCGCTGCGGAAGCTCAAGCACCCGTCGCGCAGTCGCAAGCTGCGTAGCTTCTTGGACAACTAGGAAATATTCGTCTTCAGGATGCGCATTGCGCCGCAGCAAGGATTTGTTGCGGCGCACATAACGATTCCCGCTAAAAGACGCACATTTATTGCATGACAGCTCGTTAACTTATTGCAATTGCATCGATTTTGTGTACCGCTTGTCAATGCAATATGGATCAGAGAAGAGTAGGGGCTTCGACGATGCAGTCATTTTTGCACAATCTGTGCACGGCGGGTATGTGCCTGCTTTTGGTCTCCGCATGCGCGATTGCGGCGTTGTTTATTTCGTCCGTGGTCGGTGTGACCTTGTTTGAGCGCATGTGACGTCCACGCGCGTCGCCGCAGCCGGCGCGCGCTTGATTATTCTCAATCGCCCAGGGCTGGCTGTCGTTCGGGCAGCGCGACTGTGCTTCGCGCTTGCGGCGTCGCGCTATTTCCCCTATGTCGCCGAGATAGCAGCGCATGACGCGCCTCATTAGATGGAGACGATTGATGACCGTGGACGGCAAGTGGAACATTACGATGAAAACCCCGATGGGCGAGCAGAACGCAACCCTGACGCTGGCCTCCGATGGCGGCGCGTTGACCGGCGAAATGGCTGGCGCAACTGGCACCGCAGCGCTCGAAGACGGTAAAGTCGACGGCGGCAAAGTGTCCTGGAACGCAAAAATCACCACGCCGATGCCAATGACCCTCGAATTTGAAGGCGACGTCGACGGCGACAATATTTCCGGCAACGTCAAGCTTGGCGCATTCGGCAACGCGGCGTTCTCCGGCACCCGCGGTTAATTACGCACGCGTCCATCGCGATTGATTCCAGCGATGAGCGCAGACTTAAAGCGGCGTCGTCCAGTATCGGGCGGCGCCGTTTTTGCGTTGGTAGTCGGCGCGGTCGATCGCGATGCGCGCGGTCGATCAAGGGAGAAGGCGATGATCGGCGCGATCCACGCAATCAGCAAAACGGCGTTCGGCGTCTTGTGCGCGATCTGGGTCGGCGCCGGGTTGATTCTCAATCTCGCGCCGTTGGACGCCATTCACGGCGCGGCGACAACGCCATTGCCGTTCTCAACGCCGCTTGACGCACGCGGCTATGCATCGCCTGGCGGCGTTATCGCCCGTGCAGAATCACCGGTTGCGTTGACTCTAACGACGCTTAATGGCCGCCCGGCCTATCTCGCTGATACGGTGGCGGGGCGCGTGGCGTTCGACGCCAAGACCGGCTTCGTCAAACCGCGGCTCACCGCCGACGACGCCAAACGGATCGCAAAGCGCGTATATCTGGGCGAGGGCGAAATTGCCGACGTTGAGGCTACAGAAGAAGCCACTGGGCCTGCCTGGCGCGTCAGTTTCGATGATCGCTACAAAGGGACCGTCGTCGTGTCGCAATTGTCCGGCGAAGTCATTCGGCGCGACGTTGGCGTCTCGGCGGTCTACCGCCATATCCGTGCGCTGCATCCAAGCTCGACGGGGAGCCCGGCGCCAGTGTCGAAGGGCCTGGCGCTTGCGACGTTAATCGCCGGCGGGTTGTTTGCGGGCGCATCCATCGTGCAAAGAAAAAGGCGCGTCAGCTGACGCGCCCTCGAAATAGCACTGATCGATATTCTCTAGAAGAATAGCGGCATTGGTTCGAGTGGTTTGGTCGCTCGTCCGGTCGTCGCCGCCTTCGCCTCTACTTCGGCAGGGATCGCCTGTTCTTTCTCAGCATCGCATGACTTGCTGCGCGCTTTGGTGAGGCCGTCTTTGTCATGCGCGCTATCGTCGATCGCCGCGGTTGGCTGCGCGCCCGCCTGGATCAACTCCATGACCTTCATGATCAGTGGCGAGTGCTCTGTCGTCGTCGACTTGCTTGAAGCGCCGTCGGAAACCGTCCCGCCGAGGGAACCGCCAAAGCCGCGTGCGTCTGCGGCCGACGCCGTAAGCGCGAGAACGCCCGCCGCAGCGAGGATGCTCACTGGACGCGCTGCATAGGTAGGTTTTCGAGTAGAGATCGTCATAATTCTCCTCCACTGTGACATGTGTAGCGCAATGTGGCTACGTCTTCAAGTGGATCTTCTCCTATCCTCATCACGAAAATGGGATGGAATTTACCCACCTAGAGCAGTTATCGGCTCCACATAATCCACAGAAATCGCCTCGGCGACCGCTTGATAGGTAATCTGGCCTTTATGGACGTTAAGGCCGTTACGCAAATGAGGATTTCGCCGCAGCGCATCAAGTCCATGATCCGCCAGCTCCAGCCCCATGGTCAAAGTGGCGTTGTTCAACGCATGGGAGGATGTGAGCGGCACCGCGCCCGGCATATTGGCGACGCAATAATGGACAACGCCGTCCACCATAAAGGTCGGTTCGGCATGGGTCGTTGGTTTTGAGGTCTCGAAACAACCGCCTTGGTCGATCGACACGTCCACTAAGACGGCGCCGTCTTTCATGCCGCGCAGCATATCGCGACTCACCAGTTTCGGCGCGCTGGCGCCGGGGATAAGCACGGCGCCGACCACCACGTCCGCCTTATCGGTTTCCTCGTCGAGGGCTTCGAAGGTGGAATAACGGGTCTTAACATGACCGCTGAAAATATCGTCGAGTTCGCCAAGGCGCTTAAGGCTACGGTCGAGAATGGTCACGTCAGCGCCAAGGCCAAGCGCCATTTTTGCGGCGTGCGCGCCGACGACGCCGCCGCCGATCACCAGGACTTTGGCCGGCAGCACGCCAGGCACCCCGCCCATCAATAGGCCGCGTCCGCCCTCCGGCGCGGTCAGAGCGTAAGCGGCGGCTTGGATTGAAAGCCGTCCCGCCACTTCGCTCATCGGCGCGAGCAAAGGCAGTCGGTTGTGGTCGTCAGTGACGGTCTCATAGGCGACCGCCGTAACGCCCGAGGCGATTAGCCCGCGGGTCTGCTCCGGATCAGGGGCCAAGTGGAGATATGTATAGAGGATCTGGCCTTCGCGCAGTTGCGCGTATTCCGATGCCTGGGGTTCCTTGACCTTCACGATCATCTCGGCCTGGGCGAAGACCGTTTTGGCGTCCGGAGCGATGGTCGCGCCGGCGGCGACGTAATCCTGGTCAGAAGCCTTGATGCCGACGCCGGCATTGGTTTCAACCAATACTTTATGGCCGCGCGCGACATATTCGCGGACGCTGCCTGGCGTCAAGCCAACTCGAAATTCGTTGTTTTTGATTTCCTTTGGAACACCAATAAGCACGGCTGCCTCCTAGCAATGTCGGCCGGGATGTAGCAGAAACTTGCGCAGGAAGTAAATCATGCTCCATTGAGGATTTTCCGCACCGACGGCGGGAGGCGTTCAGTCGCGCGGTGGTTGGGCGCGGAGGTCTTATAATTCGGGGCAAGCACTGTTACATGACGGCTATGACAACGCTTATTGACGGCGCGAACCGCCCACAAATTCGACATCCGGAAAAGCAGAAACGGCCTGACAGTCCGATTCTGCGCAAGCCAGATTGGATCCGCGTGAAAGCGCCGGTCTCCAAGGGCTTCGCCGATACGCGCAAAATTGTCCGCGAGAAAAATCTTCATACCGTTTGCGAAGAGGCGGCGTGTCCAAATATTGGCGAGTGCTGGGAAAAGAAGCACGCGACCATGATGATCATGGGCGACACATGCACTAGGGCTTGCGCGTTCTGTAACGTCAAAACCGGCATGCCAGCGCCCCTCGATCCGGATGAACCGCGCAATGTCGCCATGGCGGTCGCGGAAATGGGGCTCGCTCATGTGGTGATCACATCGGTTGATCGCGACGATCTGGAGGACGGCGGCGGCGCCCATTTCGCCGACGTGATCACCCAGATCAGGGATCTCAATCCGCAGACCACGATTGAAATCCTGACGCCTGACTTTTTGCGAAAAGACGGCGCAGCGGAAGTGGTCATCGACGCAAAGCCTGACGTTTTCAACCATAATCTCGAGACCGCGCCTGGGCTCTATCTGAAAATTCGTCCGGGTGCGCGGTATTATCATTCCTTGCGATTGTTGGAGCGCGTAAAAGAACGCGATCCGTCCATGTTCACCAAGTCCGGGATCATGGTGGGGCTTGGCGAAAGCAAGGACGAAGTCATGCAAGTGATGGACGACATGCGCTGCGCCGGGGTCGACTTCATCACAATTGGCCAATATCTGCAGCCGACGCGCAAGCATGCGCCGGTCGATCGTTTCGTTACGCCCGACGAATTCAAATCCTATGAATCGATCGCTCGCGCGAAAGGCTTTTTGATGGTGTCGTCGAGCCCGCTAACGCGGTCGTCGCATCATGCGGGGGAAGATTTCGCGCGCTTGAAGGCGGCGCGCGAAAGCCTCCAGCGCGGCTAGGGAATTGATCTCTCGTGCCGCGCCGAAATAGCTCAACGCTGGTGCCGCATTCGGCGGAGGATATGTTCGACCTCGTCGCCGACGTGGAGCGGTATCCAGAATTTTTGCCCTGGTGTCGCGCCCTACGCGTCATCAATTCAGAAACCGAAGGCGATCAAACGATCCTCACCGCCGACATGCTGGTGGGATTTCGCATGTTCCGCGAGACCTTTCGCAGTCGCGTCGTCCTGGATAAGCCGGCCTTAACCATCGACACGACCTATATTCGCGGGCCAATGCGGCACATGGAGAATATTTGGCGGTTTGAGCCGCACTCGGCGCAAATCGACGACGGGGCCACTGACGATTCTGAACCGACGGAGTCCACGGTGCATTTTGGCGTGTCGTTCGCCTTGCGTAACCCGTTGCTGCACCAAGCGGCGAGCGCTGTGTTCGAAGAAGAATTCGCACGCCTATCAGAGGCGTTTGTCGACCGCGCCGGCGAAATTTACGCTTAGGCCTCAAGGCTTAATTAGCGACTTGCGACGCCGCGGGACAAAAGCCGAAGCGCGACGACGCTCGCCGCTTCGCGCACGTAACGCCGGGATCCTGTCGGAAAGACGCGCCGTTCCAACAAGACGGGCGCGTCTTTGATCGCAAGGCCGAAATACACCAAGCCAACGGGTTTTTCCGGCGAGCCGCCGCCGGGTCCTGCGATGCCAGTGATCGAGACCGCAACGTCAACGCCCGAGCGCGCGAGGGCGCCAGCGGCCATGGCCCGCGCCACGGTCGCGCTGACGGCGCCGTCAGCGCGGATTAGATCCGGCGGCACGCCCAGCATCGTTGTTTTTGCGGCGTTGGAATAGGTGACGAAGCCGCGGTCAAAAACGACGGAAGCGCCAGGCACGTCAGTGATGGCCGCCGCGACAAGGCCGCCAGTGCAGGACTCGGCGGTGGCGATCAGCAGCTTGCGCGCCGTCGCAGCGGCGACGGTTTTGGCGGCGAGGGCGTCGATGTCGTGCCGGGCCATGGCGCTAAGCGCTCGCCGGTAAGCGCACGGACGCGCTCGCCATCGCCGCGATCCCTTCGCCGCGTCCAGTGAAGCCGAGTTTTTCCGTGGTCGTTGCTTTTACGGATATACGGTCAATGTCGATCTGAAGGATTTCCGCAAGCGCTGCGCGCATCGCGTCCCGGTGCGGGCCGATCCGCGGTTCTTCGCAAATCAACGTGACGTCGCAATTGGCGATCGCCCCATGTCGGTCGGCGATAAGTTCAGCCGCCTTGCGCAAGAAGATATCCGAAGCAGCGCCCTTCCATTGCGGATCGGAAGGCGGGAAATGATCGCCAATATCGCCGGCGCCGATCGCGCCAAGCAGCGCGTCGGTGAGGGCGTGCATCCCTACGTCAGCGTCGGAGTGGCCTTTGAGTTTTTTGTCGTGACTAATATCGACGCCGCACAAGGTTACTTTTGATCCTTGTTCGAACTGATGCACGTCGAAGCCCTGGCCTGATCTGAATTCAAACGTCATGGTGCGTCTTCCCAAAAGAATTTCCGCCATGCCGAAATCGTCGGCCTGGGTGATCTTCATATTGTCCGGCGAACCCTGGGTCAGCTGGACTGAAAGGCCTGCCGCTTCGGCCACGGCCGCGTCGTCGGTGAACTGACCGCCGGCGGCGGCCGCGTGAGCGGCGACGATCTTGTCGAAGTGAAACCCCTGTGGCGTCTGCGCGCGCCATAGCCGGTCGCGCGGCACTGTCGCGTCGATGCAGGGAGCGTCGCCGCCGTCAGCTTTCTTGATCGTGTCGAATACTGGCAATGCAGCGATGGCGCCCTGATGCACGTCGAGCGCGTCGCACACCCTGGCGATCACCGCCTGGTCGACGAAAGGCCGTGCAGCGTCGTGAATAAGCACCTTTTTCGGCGTGGCCTCGACAAGACTGTCAAGACCGAGGCGAACGGAGTCCTGCCGTTCCGCGCCGCCTTCGACTGGGGGCAATAGCTTAGGATCGCCGGCGATTGGCGCGACGGCGTCACGGTAAAGGTCGTGATCGTCGCGGTGAATCACCACGCGTACGGCGTCGACGGCGGGATGCGCGAGAAACGCCCGTAGCGTGTGCGCGATCACGGTCTCTTCGCCCAGCGGGCGATATTGTTTCGGTCCGCCTGCGCCGGCGCGCGCGCCGCGTCCGGCGGCGACGATCAGAGCGACGACGCCGTCCTTAACTATTGGTTCGGCGACGTGTGACTTTGCTTGGGGCATAACGATATGAGCTTTGGCGGCGGTTTTGGCGCGCCTTCATCTGTTGGCGTTCGGTAGCGCTTTGGACTACACCTATGCCCGTCATTCGCAAAGAGGTTTCGGCAACAAAGCATGCCGCTGAAGATCGACCAAATTGAACTTTCGAACCCAGTGTTCGTCGCGCCCATGTCAGGGGTCAGCGATGCGCCGTTCCGGCGCGCGGCGTTCGAGTTCGGCGCCGGTCTTGTGGTGTCGGAAATGGTCGCCAGCGAAGAATTGGTGCGCGCGCGGCCAGATGTGGTGCGCCGTGCGGCGGAGGCCGAGGGCGTCGAGCCTTTCGTCATCCAACTGGCCGGCCGCGAGGCCGCCTGGATGGCGCAAGGCGCGAAATTAGCAGTCGCCGCCGGAGCCGACGTCGTCGACATCAATATGGGCTGTCCATCGAGGCAGGTGACCGGCGCGTTGTCGGGATCCGCCTTGATGCGCGATCCTGATCACGCGATCGAGCTTGTCGCGGCCACCGTCGACGCCGTCGACCGGCCCGTCACCTTGAAAATGCGACTCGGTTGGGATGCGGATCTTATGACCGGCGTCGAGATCGCCGAACGAGCCGAAGCGGCTGGGGTCAAGTTGATCACGGTTCATGGTCGAACCCGCAATCAATTCTATAAAGGCGTGGCCAATTGGCGGGCGATCTCGGATATCGTCAACGCCGTTAAAGTGCCAGTGATCGCCAATGGCGACATCGTTGATCTGGCGTCGGCGCGGCGAGCGCTGGCTGAATCAGGCGCCGACGGCGTCATGATTGGCCGGGCCGCTATCGGCCGAGCGTGGCTGCCGGGCGCCATCGCCGAGGCATTGGCCAAGGACGCGTCGGTTCTCAGCGCCCCAAGCAGGACTGCCCAAGTCGAGGCGATGATCGATCAATATCAAGCGACGATTGTCCAATATGGCGAACCGCTGGGCGTGCGGGTTGCGCGCAAGCATTTGGCGGCGTTCATCGACGCCTTGCCGGGTCTTGGCGCCGTGGCGGCGCGGCGCGCGCTGCGCGGCGAAATCTGCCAAGCGATCCGGTCGGACGATGTGGTCGCACGACTGCGTCGCCTGGCGACAGAAGACTATGAAGATGACGACGGCGCATGGTGCGCTGCTTAGTCTCGCTTCGTATGCGGTAATCATGTCACATTTGTGTTGATTTCGGGCAACAACCGGCGCAACATCCGCGTGCTGTTTGCGATCACGGCTTGGCGCAGGGTTTGCGGAGGACGGGATAGCGGGCGGCGTCGACCTGGTTTCGGGGCTCTTGTCGGCGTCGGAGCGTGTCAGCTTGGGAATAGGGCGGGCTGAACCGCTGAATGTGTTGGACGCGTCAGGTCTTGGCGCTACGGCCACCGGTGGCCAACGAATTCTGTAAGAGGCGTAGGACGGCAGTCAGACAAGTGGCATCAAGCGCGCAGCCAGATCCCCAGAATGCTGAATCGACCGAAATGGATTTCGGCGATACCGACCGCCGCCATCCGGCCTATGCGCCGCCTGAGCCGCCGCGCAACTTCGCTGTCTCCAACATGGCCGCTGTGTTCGGTCTTCCGTTGGCGGGCGCGGTCGCATTTGGCTCCACGTGGTTCCTGTTGTCGCCAGCGGCCGAGAATGTCGGGCGCCATGTCCTCACCACGTTGATTGGCGTTAATCTGGCGATCGCCGCGGGATTCGCAATTCTGATTGGCCTGCGTCTATGGCACGTGTTCTCGCAACGGCGGGACAAGCGCGCTGGTTCAGGCACGCATCTGCAATTGGTGTGGTTGTTCTCGCTGGTGGCTGTGGTGCCGGCATTTTTCGCCTTTTTGTTCGCCTTTACGATCATGCGGTCGAGCTTAAACGACGTATTCGGCGACCGGATCGAAACGTCGATCGATGCGGCGCGATTGCTCGCTAACGGCTATATTGAAGCAAAGTCCGTCGAAGACCGAACCCATCTCAATCAGATCGAATTCGATATGAACAATGATCGATTGATCGGCGTATCGCCGGCGACGACTCCGATTCTCTTCCGGCAACGTCTTTTCGAGCAGGCTTTCGGCCGTAATCTTTCGGCGATCATCATTCTCGACGCGGACAAGCGGATCGTCGCCTCGGTGAAATTGGCTGACGCCGCCTACGCTTTGCCGAGCCGCGCGATTTTCGATCAGATCGACGAAACCGGCGCCGGCGGCCGGCCATATTACGGGGCGAATAACCCTGGCAAGCTCGACTTCTTGAGGGGCGTGATGAAGAGCCAGGCCCTCGATGGCGGCTACATCATCATCTATCGCGCGCTGACCAGCGATATCAGCAATGGGTTGATTGGCGTGCGATCGGTGCATGACGATTGGCAGAGCGCCAGGGCGCAGCGCAATCGGCTCGAACGGGTTTTCCTCGCTGGCTATATTGTGATGGCGTTGATTGTGTTGTTCAGCGCGATCTGGGCGGCGTTGCGCGCGTCAACGCGGATCGTCGAACCAATCGGCAGATTGATGCGCATGGCCCAGCGGGTGTCGAGCGGCGATCTCGCGGCGCGCGTCGATGTTTACAAGGATGATGGCGAACTCGGCGCATTGGCGCGGTCGATGAACCATATGACGGCGCAACTGCAGACCCAGCGCGACGATCTGATCGAAACCAACCGGCAATTTGACCGCCGCCGCCGATTCACCGAAGCAGTGCTTTCCGGAGTGTCGGCTGGCGTGGTCGGCATTTCTCCCGATCGCTGCGTCACCATCGCCAATCGGTCTGCGGAAGAACTGTTGCAGTTCGACGGCGCGCGCGCCATCGGCGCGAATATCATGGACGTCATTCCGGAGTTCGACGCGCTCGTGGAGGCGGCGTGCGCCGGGGCCAACAACGAAGCCTCGGCGCAGTTGGAAATCGATCGCGGCGGCGAAATCAAAACGCTCAATGTCAGAGTGGTGAGCGACAGCAGCGCCGGCACC
>CAYWWL010000050.1:0-9982 GCA_964461925.1 uncultured Caulobacterales bacterium
CCGAATTTGAGCGTCGAAATCGATTTTTCCGACCGCCGCGTCAACTTAATCGAGGAAGGCTTTGACGTCGCTCTTCGGATCGGCGTCTTAGCGGATTCCAGCCTCATCGCGCGAAAGGTCGCTCGCATCCGTCATTCGGTCGCCGCGGCGCCTGCCTTCTGGGAACGCCATGGGCGGCCGACCAAGCCGGAAGATCTCGAACCGCTGAATTGCCTTCGCTACTCGAACCAAAGCCGCCCCGAAACGATCCGCTATTGGGGCGCACGCGGAAAAACCGGCGCGATCTCGCCGCCGATAAAAATGCTGGCGAGCAATGGCGAATTCATCGCCTCCATGGCTGTCGACGGCTGCGGCTTCATCGTCGAACCGAGATTTATCGTCGCCCCGTATCTGCGGTCCGGCGCCCTGGAAGCGGCGCTGGAGGACTACGAATGGTCGGATATGAGCCTGCATCTGGTGTATCCGCCGACGCGCAGGATTTCGACCCGGGCGCAAGCCTTCGCCGACGCCATCGCAGCGCATTTCAAAGGCGCCGTGAAGGACGATCTATAAGCGCGCGTCCTCGCCGCCAGCGCCGGCGTTCTCAAATCGGCAACAGAGTTTTCAGGCTTTGCCGACTTCTTCGCCGCCGCCGCCATTCTTAGTTTCGCCCTTGTCGCAATCACGCCCCGGCCGCAGCCGGGGCCGACGAAAGGAATAAGACAATGAGCAAACTAGACGCCGCCAACGCAAACGCCCTGTTAGAATTGGACACCGCGCTGAATGACCGGATCATTAACGGCGACGCTTTAGCCGCCTTCGAAGAGTATTATACGGACGACGTGGTGATGCAGGAAAACGACGCCGAACCGACCGTCGGCAAGGCCGCCAATCGCCAGCGCGAGAACGACTTTTTCTCTTCGATCACGGAGTTCCGCGGCGCGAAGGTCGTCGCCCAGGCCGTGGGTTCGAACACCACCATGTCGCAATGGCATATGGATTACACCCATAAGGATTGGGGCGACCGCAATTATCACCAGATCGCCGTGCGCACCTGGAAAGACGGCAAGATCGTCAAAGAAGTTTTCTACTACGGATAAGCGGCGCGCGCGCCGACATCGTTCCAACGAAAGCCGCTCAAGCCGAGATCGAGCGGCTTTTTTTGACGTCCTCGAACGTCACGATCGCGCGTCCGCTGCTGACGCCCGTCTTCTAGCCGATCAATTCAGCGATCACGGCGTCGATGGCGGCGACCAGGTTCTCGTTCTTCTCGGCGTCGAGCGCATCCATGTGAGGCTCGGCGAAACGGCGGTTGTCATTGTCGAAATATTTGCCCGAGGCGTCGGCGAACTCGTCGGCCAGCGCCGCGCGCACGAGAATGTCCGCGCCGATGCCTAAATCATGCCCGGCTGCGCCATAGGCCTCCTTGACCATTTTGCTGGCCAGAAAGGAGGCCGGGTTCACCGCGATGATCGCCGGGCGCATGTCCGGCGAAGACCGGGCCAGATGGAACGACCACATGGTGATGGCGAGCTTGCTCTGGGCGTAAGCGTCGCCGTCGCCTAAGCGCCCCTCGCCCGCCAGCGCCGCGAGGCTCACCGGCGCCTGCGCCGCCGAGGAGAGATTGACCACGCGGCCATCCTGGGGGATCAGCGGCAATAAGCGTTTGGTGAGAAGATACGGCGCCACTGTATTGACGATAAAGCGCACGTCATGGCCGGCGTCCGTCCGCGGCGTCGGGGTCTTGTAGACGCCCGCATTATTAATCAGTACATCAATCGCCGCATATTTGGCCGCGACCGCGGACGCCAACGCCTCGACGTCCGACAGGTCCGATAGATCGGCGCGAAACGTTTCGACCACGCCGGCGCCAGCGATCGCCGTCACCTCGGCCTTGGCGCGATCGAGTTTGTCTTGGCTGCGTCCATGCAGCAGCAGCGCGTGACCATCCGTAGCCAGACGTTTGGCGGTCTCGAGACCGATGCCGTCCGTGGCGCCAGTTAGCAATATCGTTTTCGTCATGGTGTGTTCCTAAGGTTGAGGGGCGACACTGACGCCAAGAATACGGACCAGCCTGTCTCCACCCCTGAATGGGATATATTTCATTGATTTGCGTGATTAAATCGCGCATACATGGCTTCAGAATTCGTTTTTTCTATATAATAATCCCATGGATACAGATGGCGTTCGGCTCTTCGTCTTAGCCGCGGACATGCTCAACATCAGCGCCGCGGGGCGCCGGCTTGGGCTCGCGCCCGCCGTGGCGAGCGCGCGCCTATCCAAGCTGGAGACCCAGCTCGGCGCAGATCTATTGCATCGTTCGACGCGAAAAGTATCCCTGTCCTTGGAAGGCGCGGAGTTTCTCCCCTTCGCCCGAGAGATCCTCGCGCAAGAAGACGCCGCGCTGGCCGCCTTAGGCCATGGCAGCTCCGAAGTGAAAGGCACATTGCGGTTCGCCGCATCGAGCACTTTCGCCCAGCTTTTCATCGCGCCGATCCTGCCGGAATTTTTGCGCCGCTATCCCGGCGTCAACATCGAACTGAAACTGTCGGATGCGCAGATGAACTTGATCGAAGGCGGGTTCGATTTGGCGCTGCGGGTCTACGCCATCGAAGACAGTTCACTCATTGGTCGCAAGCTCGCCGACGACCTGCGGGTCTTATGCGCCTCCCCCGGCTATCTCGAAAAGCACGGGACCCCCGCGGATCCGGCGGATCTCGCCGATCATCAGCTGCTTGTCTTTCGAGACGCGACGCCGCGGAAATTGACCGCAAGCGACGGCGCGCCGTCGGGCGCCTTTCCGCCGCCAAAGGCGACGTCGCGCGTCACCTGCGACGACGGCGCCAGCATGCGCGTGGCGGCCAAAGCCGGCGTCGGCATCTGCATGAACTCCCTATGGAACATCCATCAAGAACTGCAAGATGGCTCATTAGTCCGCGTTCTTCCTACGTATGAAGTCGACGACCAATCGGCGATCTGGCTGGTTTATCCCAAGTCCAACGTGCTGACGGCGAAGGTGCGGGTGTTCATCGATTTTCTGCTGGAGAAGATCGGCGATCCGCCGGTCTGGGAGCGTCAAGCGCCGCGATTGTCTTCAAGACCCGAATTCTGAATCCGGATCCGCCGCATTTATCGTCGCGCTATCGCGTCTATTTTCCCGATCAACGACAATCTTCGGGAGATGCCCAATGAAAGCGATGATTTTGACTGCGTACGGCGATGGCGCCGAATTCCAATCCGCCGACATGCCGCGACCGGCCCCAGGGCCGGGTCAGGTTTTGGTGCGCGTCGCCGCCACCAGCGTCAACACTGTGGACACCATGATCCGGCAGATGGGTCAGGAACAATTGCCGCTCTCCCCCGACCTTCCCGCCGTGCTTGGCATGGACTTCGCCGGCGTGGTGGAAGCGATCGGCGACGGCGTGACCGCCTTTGCGCCCGGGGACGAGGTTTATGGCTGCGCCGGCGGATTGATCGGACTGCCAGGCGCGCTGGCGGAATTCAGCGCCGCGGACGCGCGCCTAATCGCCCATAAGCCGAAATCGCTGAGCATGCGAGAAGCGGCGGCGCTGCCATTGGTCGGCATCACCGCCTTCGAAGGCTTGACGAGAGCCCATGTCGGCGCCGGCCAAAAAGTCTTGGTCCAAGGCGGCGCCGGAGGCGTTGGCCACGTCGCCGTGCAGCTAGCGAAACGCTTCGGGGCTGACGTTTTCTCCACCGGTAGCGGCGCCGAGCAGATGACGGTCATCAACGGGTTTGGCGCGACGGCGATCGACTTTAGAGCCGAAGCCGTGGCCGACTATGTCGCAAAGTACACGGACGGCGCCGGCTTCGACGCGGTCTTCGACTCCGTCGGCGGCCCAAACATGGCGAACTCCTTCGAAGCGGCGGCCTTGAACGCTCATATCGCCACCACTGTGGCGTTGCTTGAACTCGACCTCAGCCCGGCGCATTTCAAAGGCCTGTCAATCCATGTGATCTTTATGCTGATACCGATGCTGCACGATCATCAACGAGAGCAGCATGGCCGAATTCTCTCGCAGCTCGCCGAAATCGTCGACGCGGGAGCGTTGACGCCGCTCCTCGACGAAGGGCGGTTCGCCCTCGATAACGTGGGCGCCGCCTATGATCGACTGACCAGCGGACAAGCGATGGGCAAGGTCGTCATCGAGCTGTAAACGGTCCGCTGGCGGCGACCGGCCGACATTTTTCGGTCGCGCCGCAACGCGCTTGTCAGCGGCATGCGCCCCGCCTTAGGCTGGCGTCAATCACAAATGATAGACGACCTGAGGGCGGAACGACCATATGAGCGACGACAGCAAAAACGATTTGGCCTTCACTCGGGAGCGTGGCGCAACAGGCAGCGGCCCGGAACACGGCGCTGGCGAAGCCACGTATTCCGGCGCCCTTAGTTTCGCCCGACGGCTATATTCGAAGGACTTGAGCGGCTGCGACGTGGCTGTGGTCGGCGCGCCGTTCGATTTGGCGACCTCTGGCCGACCGGGCGCGCGCTTCGGCCCCCGCGCGGTGCGCGAAGCCTCGGCGATCATCGCCTGGGACCGGATCTGGGGATGGGATTTCGATCCCTTCGACGCGCTTTCAGTGATCGATTACGGCGATCTCATGTTCGACTATGGCGCGCCCGCCAACGCGCCGGAGGAGCTCGAAGCGCAGTTTCGCCAGATCCACGAGAGAAACGTCGCCACCCTCACCCTCGGCGGCGACCATTTCATTAGCTACCCCGTGCTCAAATCAATCGCGCGACAGCACGACCAGCCCCTTTCCTTGATCCATTTCGACGCCCATAGCGACACTTGGTTCGACGACAGCGATCGGGTGGACCATGGCACCATGTTCTACCACGCGGCGAAACAAGGTCTCGTCGCGCCGGAGCGATCCGCGCAAATTGGTATCCGCACGAATAATGAAGACACCCATGGCTTCAATATTTTCGAAGCGGAGAAAGCCAACGCCCTCGGCTCCAAGGCGTTGGCCGAACAGGTCCGCGCCATCGTCGGCGACGCGCCGGTCTATCTGACCTTCGACATCGACTGCCTCGATCCCGCCTACGCGCCGGGCACCGGCACCCCCGTAGCCGGCGGGCTCACTTCAATGCAAGCGTTCGAAATCCTCCGCGAACTGCGCGGCGTCAATGTGGTCTCGGCCGATGTGGTGGAGGTTTCGCCGTCCTACGACGTCAGCGAAATCACCGCCCTTAGCGCCGCGACGATCGGGCTGCATTGTCTGGCGCTGATGGCCGCGGGCAAACGGGAGCAATCCTAAGCGCCAGCGGCGCGCGCGACGGCGAGGTTAGATTTTGTCGCGCAACGAGTAATAGGTCATGCCGAGGGCGAGCAGCGGCCATTGCATAGCGCCGCCGCCGGGAAAGACCTGGGTCGGCATTTTCTCCATCAACGAAAACCGTTCGGCGACGCCGCCTATCGCCTCGGCCGCTAACGCGCCGCCCAGGGTGGCCAAGGCGACGCCGTGCCCTGAATATCCGCCAAGGGTCGCCATGCGCGGCGACAGCCATTCGAAATACGGCAATCGGTTCAGGGTCACGCCGACGACGCCGCCCCATCCATAGTCGATCCGCGCTTCGGCCAATTGCGGATAGACCCGCAGCATCGCCTTGCGGACATAAGACTTGATGTCGCCGGGAAAGCGATAGCGATAGCTTTCGCGCCCGCCGAACAATAGTCGACGATCGTCGCTTAGCCGGAAATAATTCACCACGAACCGCGAATCGGCGACGGCCGCGTTATTGGCGATCAACGACCGCGCCCGTTCCTCGCCAAGCGGTTCGGTGGCGATGATGTAATTATTGATTGGCATCACCCGCTGGGTGACCCGCTTATTGAGACCGTTGCAATAGCCATTGACGGCCATGACGAGATAGTCGGCGCGGATCCGGCCTTGCGCCGTCTTCACCTCGACGCGCGCGTTCTCTTCGACGCTCAGCGCTTCGCTCCGTTCAAAGATGGAAACGCCGGCCGCGTCGCAGGCGCGCGCCAGGCCGAAGGCGAAACGCAAAGGGTGTAAATGCCCCGCGCCCATGTCCAAGGCGCCGTCATAATAGTCCTCCGTCGCCATCAATGACCGCAACTCGTCCTGGGGCACGTACCGGACCTTGTCATAGTCATAGTGGGTCTGCAGATGCTCGACATAGTCGCGGGTTTCGGCGCTATAGCGCCGCTTATGGTTGACCTCCATAACGCCGGCTTGATAGCCGCAATCGATGCCGTGCTCGGCGATCAAGTCTGCGACGAGGGTTTTGGCGTCTTCGGCGATCGCCCAGAGCTTCATCGCATCGTCGCGGCCCATTAGCTCTTCGAGGGACATTTGGTCCATCCGCTGTCCGGTGCCGACCTGGCCGCCATTGCGGCCCGACGCGCCCCAGCCGACCCGATGGGCGTCGAGGACCGCGACGCGGAACCCGGCCTGGCGCAGATGCAGCGCCGCGGACAGTCCGGTGAAACCGGCCCCGATCACGCACACGTCCACGTCTAAATCGCCCTTGAGAGGGTCGAACGGCGGCGTCGCCGTCGCCGTCGCCTGGTAATAAGACGGCGGATAGTCGCCGGGTTTTTCATTGGCGTAGAGGGTATCGACCATGGTCGCGCCTTCAATTTTAAGATCACGAATTGACCGCCAAGGCCGCTCTTGCCGGCTGCTGGCGCGAGATTCATCGACTGGCTTGCGCCTGTCATAGCAGGCCATCCCCCCTGGCTTCAATCGCTTAAAGACTGAGCGCGACGGGCCTTCAGCCGCGCTGATCGCCGACTTTATCCGATTGCCAATCCCTGGCGGGCGGGCTAGTTTGTGATCACAAACCTTGACCCACCGCGCCCCGTTCGATCGACCATGGGAAGGTTGGCGCGACGACCGCCGCGCGACCAAGACCCGGCCGCACGATCCCGGATGGATGATTCAGGGTATAAGAGACGGCGAAGAAGCGATTCTCTGCGCCGACTCATCAATGACATGACGTGGCGCACTGGCGAGGCGTCGCAACCCAGCAGGACGACCATGAACGCAGACGAACTCTTAGACTGGTTGAAGACAAACGGCGTCGCCGAAGTTTCCTGCCTCCTGCCTGACCTCAATGGCGCAGCCCGGGGGAAATCAATGACCCCGTCTTTGTTCGCGCAAGCCTATCGCGACGAAAGTCTGCGCATTCCCGAAGGCGCGTTCGCGATCAACGCCCAAGGCGAATTCACGACCAATGACTTCATCGACGAAACCGAGAAAGACCTAATCCTAAAATGCGATCTCGACACGTTGCATCTGGCGCCATGGGCGCGGGACAAGACCGCATGCGTGATCTGCGACGGACTGACGATCGACGGCGCCCCGTCGCCGATTTCGCCGCGCCAATTATTGCAAACGATCGTGAAGCGCTACCACGCCCTCGGCCTAAAACCGATCATCGGGCCGGAGATCGAATTCTATTTGATTTCGCAATTCACCGACACGATCACCGAACCGAAGCCGCCGCGCGGCGAATCTGGCCTGCCGGAGTCCGGACAATACGCCTATAGCCTCGATGCGATCGACGATTTCGACGCCTTCTTCGAAGAGCTTTATGAGTTTAGCGAAGTTCAGAACATTAAGATCGACACGATCATCCACGAAGAAGGTCCGTGCCAGTTTGAATTAAATCTGCGACACACCGACGCCGTCACCGTCGCTGACCAATTATTCTTGTTTAAACGTCTGTGCCGCCATGTGGCGCGCCGCAACGGGATCTTCGTCACCTTCATGGCCAAGCCTTACGCAGAGGAAAGCGGCAGCTCGATCCATCTGCATCAGAGCCTCATCGACGTGACGACAGGGCGCAACGTCTTCGCCAATGAAGACGGTTCGGACAGCGATCTATTCAAGCACTATATTGGCGGCCTGCAGAAATTCACCCGCGCGGCCATGCCGCTGATCGCTCCTTACACGAATTCGTATAACCGGTTCGAAGCCTATATGAGCGCGCCGACCAACGTGAATTGGAGCCGCGAGAACAGGACGGTCGGATTCCGCGTGCCGGAAAGCTCGACCGCGTCCCGGCGGATCGAGAACCGCATCCCCGGCTCGGACGTCAATCCGTATTTAGCCATCGCCGCGTCCCTCGTGTGCGGCCTGATCGGAATCGAGCAAAAAATTGATCGCAAGGCGGAGTTTATCGGCCAGAGCGGAGAAGACGAGCGTCGCGCCTTGCCGAAGACGCTCACCGAAGCGTTGAGCGGATTCCGGGAAAGCGACGAATTGCGGGAATACCTCGGCGACGCCCTGGTGACCACTTTCGCGGACGTGAAACAGGCCGAATATGAACACCGCGAAAGCGTGCTCAGCCCCTGGGACGTACGCTATTTGATGGTCAACGCCTAACGCTGGTCCGCTGCCGCCGCTTTCGCTATTTCAAGGCGGACGGCTGTTGTTGCGTGATGCAGTGAACGCCGCCGCCGCCAATGGCGATATTGTTGATCGGCACCTGGACGATCTCCCGATCGGGATAGAGGCGCTGATAGGTCTCCACCGCGGCGCCGTCGCGATCATAGCCGTAGCCGGGCACGATCACGGCGCCGTTGGCGAGATAGGAATTGATGTAGGAACTACATCCGCCATTCCAAAGATCCTCGTGATAGATCCCCTCGTCAATGAACTCGATGTCGAGTTTGCGGCCCTTGGCGTCGGTGACGCCCTTCAACGCAGCGAGATTTTTCATGCCGACCTCATAGTGCGGATCGGTCTTATCCGGATTGACCTCCAGCAGCAGCCGCCCCGGCTCGATGAAAGCGGCGATGCCGTCAATATGACCGTCGGTTTCTGTTTCTTCCGGATCGCCCGGAATCCAGATGACTTTCTCCGCCCCGAGAGTGCGGCATAGCTCGGCGTCGATCTCTTCGCGCGTCCAATCAGGATTGCGGTTCTTATTGAGAAAGCAGGACTCGGTGGTGATCACCGTGCCCTCGCCGTCAACGGTGATGCCGCCGCCTTCGGCGATCAAAGGCGAGGCGAACCGGCGCGCGCCGACATGATCCAATATCAGGCCGCCCATCTTTGCGTCATTGTCAAATGGATCGTATTTGCCGCCCCAGGCGTTGAACGTCCAACAGGACCCGGCCACCGCGCCGTCGCCATTGACCAGGAAATTCGGTCCGGAATCACGCGCCCAGGAATCGTCGATCACCGCTTCGATCAGCGTGACATTGTCGTTGACCAAATTGCGCGCGGCCTGCAGATGGCGCGTTGGGGTCAACATGCGCACCGGCTCGAACCGGGCGATGGCGTTCGCCACAGCGGCGTAGTCCCGGGCCGTCGCCTTATGGTTGGGCCATAATCCCTCGCGGCATGGCCAAGCCATCCAACAGGCGTCGTGGGGCGTCCACTCGGCCGGCATGTAAAAACCGTCACGACGGGGATCTTCTGCGGGAATTTTTTTGATCATGGCGTCACCGAAGTTGATTGAGAAGCCGTCTGCGCGCGGGAGAACGCGAACGCGCCGATGGCCAGAACGAATAGGACGATCGCGATCAGGAAGACGAGCCGATAATTGCCGTCGCCGAGCGCCGTCGCCGCGACGCCTGGCCCCGCCGCCGCGCCGAGGGTCGACGCGGTCGACCCCGCCGCAAGCGCGCTGCCCTCGCGATCGAGAGAGGCGAGCAAGGTCTGGATATAGGGTAAGCTGAACGCCCAAGAGAAGCCAAGAAACGAGCCCGCAACGAGATAGGTCTCGCGGGTCGATGCGGTCATCAACAAAATGAGCCCGACGATCGCCAAGGCGACGCCGAAGCCTAAGGGCGCAAGGACGCCGAAGCGATCGCCGGTGAGAACGATGGTGAACGCGCCAGGAATGCCGATCAATGACGCGATTAAGAGCGAGGAGCCGATCGCCTCGTCGCTCAATCCGATCGCCACGCCGAAGCGCTCCACATAGGTGAACTGCGCCGTATTCGCCATTTCGAAACACAAAAAACCGACCACGGCGGCGATGGTGGCGATCGACATTAGG
>CAYWWL010000051.1:0-9877 GCA_964461925.1 uncultured Caulobacterales bacterium
GAGTGCCGGCCTGTCACGCCGGAGGTCGCGGGTTCGAGTCCCGTCACTCGCGCCATTTTCATCACAATGAATAATGGCGTTCAGATCGTTCGACGATCCTTGCTTGGATGGTCGCGCCGCGACGTTGCATTCCGACTTTCTTATCCGCGAACACAGCCAAAACCAGAGCATGCTTGCTACAATTTGTAGTCAAGGATCGGCGCTCGGCCCTCCGCCGCGAGATTCATTGGGAATTTGCTTAGGAACGGCGATTTGTAAGAATACGACATCGTCACTTCGATGACCCGAAACTCAACGCTGCCAACCGTCTCGGTGGTGACGACAGTCTCAATAGGACTATGGAAACGAGACAGACGCGATTCCACGTCAGCCTTAATCGCTTCCGGCGCGCGTGCCGGGTCGACATAGACCTCTCGCGCCGCTGCGTTGACCGCATGATTGAAGCTGTTCGTAACATACATACCGAACGCCACGTCAAAGAAACCGATCATCAGCCCGGCCATGACGCTGCCCATGATCGCAAACTCCACGGCCGACGCGCCTCTGACGTCGCCATGAAAGGATCTAATAAGCGTTCGTGCCGGCTTCATCGCTACCTCGTTTGCACCATGATGTTGGATGCGACTTCGTAGTCGGAATAAAATAGGCCTTGCTGCAATCTCGCCGCTTCAATCGTCAGATACATGCTCGGCGGCTCGTTCGTGCTGGAACAAATGCTTGCGCAGGTCGTCTCGACGCCGGCGTCGCATTCGCAGCGAAAACTGACGTCGACGCAGGTTGCGTTGGCCGGACACCGCCCTTCTTCGCTCTTAACGCCGTTTTCGGTTTCGCCGAGCGCCGATAAGGTCAGCGCCAAGACCTCAGCCTCGTCGATAATATTGATCATCGAAGCCTGGGCGCCCGCGCGAAGCGCTTGGTCGATCTCCATCCGATCTGCCCCGGCGCGGCCGAGGTCGACGATGCTGAGAACGGCAAAGGTCAACGGAACGATGAAGATCGCCGCTTCGACGGTCGCAAGTCCTGAGCAATTGCGCGCGGCCGACGCGGAAAATTGTCGAATTTTGTCAGCGTTCAATCGGCGCATGGGGCCTACTCCACAATCAACACAACTTGGGCGGTTTCAGTCGCCGTAATGCCAAGGCTCGAACAATTACTGGCGAAATAGCTATTGCCGGTGAACTCGACCGTGTCAGCCACCAGCAACGTGCATGAATTCGGATCAGCGACATTGGATCCGGAGAAACTGACGTCGGCGTTTGGAAAATACATGGCGCCGGTGAACGAGGTGGCGCTATTGCCGTTCAACGTATGGGAAAGACCAGAATCCGCCGGGTCGGACATAATCAACACGCCCTGGTATGGATCGGACGGATCGTCCGACGCCCGAAGTTCGATATCCGCGCCGCCATTGATATGGATCGTGCTGCCGCCGCGGAGCACAAAGAGGATGTCCTCGCCCCGAAGCGTCGCCGTCGAGTTGACGCTCAGATCCACGCCATCGAACACGTAGACGCCGGGATTAAAATCAATATCGCCCTTGATTTGAACATTGGAGCCGCCGCCGCCGCTGCTGCACACCGTGCCGGGGTTGACCGTTCGCGCTTGTGACGGGCTGACCGTGAGATCGCTTTTCAATGATGCGTCGCAAGTTCCCGAGGCTGGCGTCGTCAAGTGGGCGTAAGGATCAGGAAACGTCCTCGTGCCTTCGAAAACGGCGGCGCAGTCCGTCAACGTCAACGAACCGCCTGAATCGTCGATGCCGCCAACTGCCGAGGCGCACTCAGCAGTGACGTCGGTGGCGCCGGCGAAGTCGATTGCGTCATTGGCGACGGAGTTTGAGGCGATGTCGCAGCCGGTCAATTCAAGCGTCGACGAACCAGAAAAACTGACGGCCCGAGCCGCGGTCTTATTGAGGGCGAGAATGCAGGACGGCCGTCCGCCGGCAATGCGGCCGACGGAGCGCGCCCGGATCGGAACGTCGCCATTGCTAAAGAAGATCTTCGTGAACAGGCGCGGCAAATTATCCTGAAGCTCGACCTCGACCGCGCTGCTATCGCCTGCGAACGATCCTGTGGACGGCGGGGACGATACGACGGGCGCGTTCGCACGGCCTGAATCCAGGCCGGTCTCGTAAGCGGCGTTAAGCGCCGCCGTCTTAATCTGTGTGTCGGTCCGTCCTTGCGCCAGCTGCGCCGTGGCGGAGTATGCGGCCGCGTCGGCGGCTCCTTGCAACGTACGCTGAGAGTACTGCCAGAACATCACCTCTGCGCCAACGCCGCAAAAGCCGACGATCGCCGGCAGCGAAAGGGCCATCATCACGGCGACGGATCCCTTGTTTTCTTTCCTGAGCCTCGCGCTGATTTTTTTCATTATTGTGCGTCCGACTTCATATTCTGGCGACAACAATCGAGCGGTCGCCCAAATAGTTTTTCGACGCTATCTTTTTGGTAAGAAATTAAGAGTTCGCGATCGGAATAGCTCGGATTTGAATTAGTCCGCCATGCGCCGCGAGATTAGTCGTCCGTCGGCAGTTCATCGTGAAATTTTCCTCCGTCAAAAATCATGCGGGGGCGTCGTCACGCCCCAATAGATCCGCCGGCTATCATCAATATTAGCCTACCACGAAAGAGACAAATAACGCATTCACTGAGCAAAGTTTTTAAGCCGAGGACAGAACAATGTCCTCCCCTGAGCCAGATCCAATTGAATTCAAATAATCAATCAACAATCAGATCGGGAAATACATAATGTCGGAAAATCAGGCCACGATAAAACCCGGATCGACGAATTGGCTGTGGCGTGAAGTCAGCGAAGAGATCGCGGAGACGCTTACGCCGACTCAGAAGGAAGCGATCGAGGCGGCCATCTCTCGATCCACCGCCGATTCCCAACCCGCCGACCTTCGCTTTACGATCGGCGACTATTTTATCCGCATTATGGCGGGCAAAGAACGTCGTAGTCGCGACAGAGTCAAAAAAGAACAACAGGAAAACCCAGTTTTTCAAAAAAAGAATACGCCGGTCATCGTCGCGTATTGGGTCGTAATGTTATTAGCCTCACTCTATTTTTTCGCGTTTACGATCAATATTCTTTCTTTCCTGGGGTTCATGTTTTAGACCGCCGTACGACGGCGTGGGGAGCCACGCTTCAAATCGGCGGGCAATCGGGCGACACGACGCCGACGGAAATCAGACCTGTTTCAGGGGCTTCGACATTGAACGCGGCCGCGCCTCCTGCATCGGCGTAAACGCAGCGACCGGCGGCGTGAAATTTCACCACCGCCGCGGCCACCGCCGCATCGTCGTCGAGGCCGGGATAGACAAGACTGACGCCCCGCTCCATCGCCGCAAGAAACCGCACTGGATCCGTCGATAACACCAGCGCGTCGCTCGGCAGCGCCTCAGCGAAAGCGACGGCGTCGGCGTGAATGAACCCTCGGATCAGCCGATCACGGACGAGATCGCCCATATTCATCATCACCCCCGCGACGCAGGCGACGATCGCGGCGAGGTGCGCAAGGCGCTTGTTCTCCGGGCTGGGACGTAGGCCCCGCCAAACCAGCATCGCCGCTAAAAGCCCTGCGACGCCAAGAGCGGGATATATTTCCCAAACGCCCCTGGCCGGGCCCGGCGCGAGGGATTCAAAAAACGCCAAGACGAAAACAAGGATGCCGACGCCGGCGGCGTACAGCACCGCCTTGCGCGGCGCGCCCTCGGCGCTGAGCGCGCGCAACTGAAACGCCGCTAAGATCGACAGCGGCGCCGCGACGGGCAGAAAATACCGCAGGTTCAAGCTAAGCCCGCCATGCCATCGGCTGAGCGCGTAGAAGGAAACGAAGGCGCCGATGACGAGCCATAACAGACCCTCGCCGCGCCTGCCTTCGCCTGTGAAAAACGCCGGCAAGCCAGCGAGCGCTAACACCGCGAAAGGCATGCTTTCGACCAGCGCCTTTTTGTAGACGCCCCAAAACAGGATCACCCCGGATGGATCGCGCTCGACGCCGTCGATCCCGCCTTGATAGGGATGCAATTGGAGATCGATCAATAGGATCGCGTAATTTCGCAGAAGTTCCCGCGCTGGCGGCATGGCCATAGCCAGCAAGAAAGCCGCGCCGCCAATGATAAGCCATTGCCTTGACCCCACGCGGCGCGCGCGATCGAACACGCGCGTCGCCAGGGGGCGACAATCGACGGCCATGATCGCGGCCAGCCCCAATGGCGCAAGATACGCGAGCGGCCCATAAGCGGCGATCGAGGCGCCGCCGTCCGCAGCATTATACGAGAACGGATGAAACACGCCGAACTTCGCTGCGTTGGCGCCCGCCGACAGCAAAAGCCCCGGGATTAAGGCGGCGACGAAACAGACGCTCGCCAAACGATTGGCGCCGCCGATAAAGGCTCGCAGCCACACCAAGATCGCGACCACGGCCAGGACGGCGTCGACGCGCACCGCGCAGGCGACCCCCAAGGCGAGGCCGGCGACGATCAATGGTCGCGCCGCGCGCCCCTCTGACCGCAAGACTTGATCGAGGGCGAACAAGATGATCGCGGTGGCCAGCATATGCGGCCAAATCGCCAATGCGTAGCTCACCGCCATGGAGCCAGCCGCGAACAAGACCGCGCTGATCTGGGCCGCGTCTTGATCTTCGTGCGCCAAGCGAAGGGCGATGCGATAGACCAGCGAGATCGCCGCCAATGTCGCGAGCGCATTCAACGCGACCAAGCCATTGACGCCGAAAGCGGCGTAGAACGGCGCAGCGATCAGGGAGTATCCCGCCGGGTATTGCGGCGCGATACGGCCGTCGGCGACCGCTTGGCCGACCCCAAAGTCGACGCTGTCGACGCCGGCGAGGTGCATCTGAGTGAACGCCAGGCGCCCCTCCTCCGCCATCGCTGCGGCCATCTGCGCGTAAAACAATTCGTCTACGGTGAATGGCGCGGCGGGAAGATAGAGCGCCGCAGCGACCAACAGCAAGCTGAACGCCGTCCAGGCGATTGCGTCGGGCCGGACCGTGGAAAACGGCCCGATCCGCGCGTCAATCGCCTCTAAGCTGTGGTCCGCCATCCGCCGTCCATCAAGGTCGCATACCTAACGATCCATTGATGCCGGCGGCAGCTTAAGATTCAGTCAAGGTTCCGCGGAATTTAGACTTGGTCAGGGCCAAGCCGGATCACCGCTTTACCGAAGTTTTCACCTTTGAACAGGCCGGCGAAGGCGGACGCCGCCTGCTCCAGACCGTCATAGCTGGTCTCGCGAAACTTGATTTTGCCTTGGCCGAGCAATGGGCCGACTTCGGCGAAGAATTGCGGCGTTAAGTGCGCATAGTTCGAAACGATGAAGCCCTTCGCCAGAACCCCGCGGCCGATCATGTTGATCAGGTTCGGCGGACCCGGCTCTGGTTCGGCGTTGTTATAGAGCGCGATCATGCCGCACAGGGCCATCCGACCGCCAAACCCAATCACGTTGAGCGCGGCTTCGAGATGCGCGCCGCCGACGTTCTCGAAATAGCAATCGACGCCCTTCGGCGCGGCTTCGGCCAGCGCCTTCGTCAGGGACGCGGCGTCGGGATAATTGCGATAGTTCAACGCCACGTCGCAGCCGCCCTCGGTCGTCAACCAATCGCACTTAGCGTCGGAGCCAGCCGAGCCGATCACGCGCATGCCTTTCAGCTTGCCAAGCTGACAAACCAAAGATCCAACGGCGCCCGCGGCGCCGGATACGAACAAGGTCTCGCCTTCCTTCGGTTCGAGAATTTGGGTCAGGCCGGCCCAGGCGGTGAGGCCCGGCATGCCGAGAACCCCGAGATAGGCCGACAACGGCGCGACATTCGGATCGACCTTGGTCAAAGCCTCAGCGGTGGCGATATGGTGCTCCTGCCAGCCGCCGACGAAGCCGACCACATAGTCGCCCGCGGCGAAGCCAGGATCTTTCGACTCCACAACTTGGCTGACGGCGCCGCCGTTCAACGGTTCGTCAAGGGAGAATGGCGGGATATAGCTTTTCACGTCGGGCCGCATGCGCCCGCGCATATATGGATCAACCGACATCCAGACCGTCCGTAAAAGGATTTCTCCTTCCTGCAAGTCCGGCAAGGTCACCGATCTGACGTCGAAATCAGCCGGGTCAGGCGCGCCCTTGGGATAGGCTTTCAAAAAGACTGCGCGCGATTGGGTCATGCCGCTCTCCTTGGTCTGAGTGATCGTTTTCGCGAGGAGCGCGACTATAGGACCGCCGCCGCAGTATTGCCATAATTAGTCGCACCCACGCCCCATTATCGTCACCGACCGCCGCAATAGTCGGCGCATTCGGGTATGGCGATGTTGGTCCTCAGGGTCGACGTCCGACAGTGAAACTGAGGAGAGACCTTATGAAGATGATGATGATCGGCGCGGCGGGCATGGCTTTGGCGGCGGCAGGATGCCAATCAACCGGCGAAGGCGCGCTTTACGGCGCGGCTATTGGCGCGGCGGGCGGCGCTGTCGCCGGCGAGATATTCGCCGGACGTCCTGGCACCGGCGCCGCCGCGGGCGCGCTTATCGGCGCCGCCATCGGCGCCTATGAGGGCTGCTCACGCGCCGGCACGTGCTATGGCCGTGCGCGAGATCACGGCAATCGCCGTTACGATCGCCGCCAGCGCCGCTATTATTACGAGGACCCCTATTATGGCGACACTTATTGGGACGGCGGCGAAATCCGCGAATACGGCAATCGCCGCGACCGCTATGACGACGGCCGCGGATACTAAATGACGTATCGATGATGAGAACCCGTTAGCGACGCGCCGCTTCTTGCGCGATCTGAGCGTCAATTGACCCGTCGACGTCCTCAATGGACTCGGCGGGTTTTTTCTTTTTCGATTTGCCGAGTTGGCTGAGGGCGATCAATGTCAGAGTCGGTACGAAACCGTCCACCTGCTCGGTCGGATCGGCGACTTCCCACAGGGCGACAAGACCGACAGGGCCGAACAAGATCACCGCCAGCGCGGCAGCGACGAGGTCCATGATAATGCCGGCGCCGAGGATGCGCCCAACCGTGAAATCGGCGATGTCGAATACGATGCAAATCAGTAATTTCATCGTGTCCGACATGAGCACCATTCCCAATCCACCGAGCGACCATTCTGGTCGCGCTCTTGCAACGCACCATTGCAAAAATAGATCGCGGGTGGAAGTCAGCCGGCGATAAAATCCACGGTTTTTGCGACGGCCTGTTTCGCTTCCGGCATCAACGGCGTGAACAGCGGCCAAACATGGACAAGACCGTCTTCAATCGTAAGATCGACGTCGACGCCCGCGGCCTTCATGCGCTCCGCTAAACGCGTTGAATCATTGAACAGCATTTCGGAAGAACTCACGAAAACAATGGTTTTGGGAAAACTATTAAAGTCGCTGAACAGAGGCGAAACCCGCGGATCGTCAAGCGCCAGGTCGCCGGCGTAACGCGCCGGACCGCCTTTTATGGATCCTTGTTGGAACATCACGTCGCTCTCGGCATTGGCGTCAATCGAGGCGCCGCTCAACGTAAGATCGGTCCAAGGCGAATACAAAAATGCGCCGCCGGGCAACGGACCGCCGCGCGCTTTCAACGCCGCGATCAACGCCAATGTCAGCCCGCCGCCGGCGCTATCGCCGCCGACATAGATCTGAGCCGGGTCGCGACCCTGGTCGAGCAACCAGTCAAATCCGGCGACGGCGTCCTCCACTGCGGCCGGACACGGATGCTCCGGCGCGAGACGGTAATCGAGGGAGAACGTCGACGTATTGGCGCCCTTCGCGAGGCTGAACGTCAACGACCGATGGGTCTTCGGCGAGCCGAACACATAACCGCCGCCATGGAGATAATAGATCGTGCGTTCCGGGTGCGGCGCTTCCGGACGTTGCCATTCGCCGCGCACGCTCCCGCTGACCCACTCTGTTTCGACGCCTTTCGGCAAAAACGGCAAGGTGCGTTTTTCGACCTCCGCCCGCAGAACCGGCGGATCGACTTCCACTAAGGGAATTTTCCGAAACGTCGAACGAATATAGCGATTGATCAATTGCGCGCGCAGCGAGGCCATCGAGCACTCTCCTTACCTTTGCCGGCCACCCTAGCCGCGGCCGCGCGCCGCTCCAAGGATGAGGCGCAGCCCTTTCGCCGCCGGCCGCATCCGCGTATGACGACGCCAGGCGATAAAAGCG
Organism: uncultured Caulobacterales bacterium; assembly: GCA_964461925.1. Classification (GTDB taxonomy): domain Bacteria; phylum Pseudomonadota; class Alphaproteobacteria; order Caulobacterales; family Parvularculaceae; genus MED-G105. Next base: position 8,178 of record CAYWWL010000051.1, read on the forward strand.
ACGAGCGGCATGACGATACCTTTTCCTGTGCGAATGAAATTGATCCGCCAACGGGTCTACGCCGCCCTTGGGCTCGCCGGAGAGCGCCATGTCGACGTCGAGATGCGCGACGGCGTCGCCCTCGTCAAGGTCGACGGGCGGGCGCTTCACGTTCCCTCGCCGCTTCGCTGGAAGCTCTATCGCAAGGGCTGGGAGGCGCGTCTCGATCGGCTGGAACGGGAATATGGCGTCAACCGCCACGTTCGGTTGACCGAGGACTGCGTCGTCCTCGACATCGGCGCGAACACCGGCGACTTCGCCCATGTCTGCGCCCGCTACGGGGCCAGCGCTCACTGCCTCGAGCCGGACCCCACTGCGCGCGCCTGCCTTGAACGCAACGTGGCGGCGCTGCCGTCGGTTTCCGTTCACGCCGTGGCCGCATGGAAGCGGACCGGCGCGCTCGATTTCGGCCTCGCCCCGGACCGCGCCGATTCCTCCGTGTTCGCCGAGACCGACGCGCGGGTGAGCGTCGCCGGCGAGCGCCTCGATGCGTTCCTTCCCCGGATCGGCGCTAAGCGCATCGCCTTGTTGAAGTGCGACGCCGAGGGCGGCGAGCCGGAAGTCCTAGAGGGCGCCGGCGAGCGGCTCGCCGATATCGACGTCGTCGCCTTGGACACAGGCGCCGAGCGCCAAGGCGCGCGGACCCATGAAGCCTGCGCTGCGATCCTCGCCGCCCACGACTTCGACGTGATCGACGAGACCATTGGTGGGCGGATGATGACCTATGGCCTTAACCCGCGCCGCGCCGCGGCGTCCTAGTCGAAATCATTCGCCAAGACGATACGGTAGCGCGCCTTGCCGTCGTGCAGATGCGCCATGGCGGCGTCGATCTCGGACATTTTGAACATCTCGATCTGCGGCTTGATCTCATGCCGGGCGCAGAAGTCGAGCATCTGCGCGGCCACCGCCGGCCCGCCTACGGGCGAGGAGGAGAACGACAATTGATTAGCCATCAATTGATTGACGCGAATTTGCGCAGGGCTCGGACTAACGCCGACCAAGTGCAAGCGCCCGCGCGGCGCCAGCGTGCGCAAAAGCCTGCCCCAATCGAGGTCCACCGCCACAGTGGACAACAACAGATCGAACCGACCGCGTGCCGGCTTCCACGCCTCGGTGTCGCGCGAATCGATCGTATGGTGCGCGCCGAAGGCTTTGGCTTCCGCCGCTTTGTCCGGCGACGAGGTGAAGGCGGTGACTTCGCAGCCCCATTTATTGAGGAATTGCAACGCCAAATGGCCGAGGCCGCCAATGCCGATCACGCCGACCCGGTCGGTGGGTTTGACGTCGAATTGAACCAGCGGATTGAACACCGTCGCGCCGCCGCAGAACAAAGGACCGGCGCTGTCGGCGGGAAGATCGTCCGGCAACGGAAGAGCCCACAGCGCTTGGCATCTCACCTTGTCAGCGAAGCCGCCATGGCGACCGACGATCAAGGGCTGATTGCCGGGGGACAAATGGTGGTCGCCGCACATGGAATGCCGGCTCATGGCGTCGCCGCGGGCGAACCAGCCGACGCCGACGGTTTGGCCGATCTGCAAATGCTCGACCGCCGCGCCGCGGTCGACCACCTTGCCGATCACTTCATGACCGCCGACGAACGGATAAGCGGTGATGCCCCATTCGTTACGCCACATGGAATAGTCGTGTAGGGAAAGAGTGTA
>CAYWWL010000052.1:0-9823 GCA_964461925.1 uncultured Caulobacterales bacterium
GCGACGGGATCGACGCGATGCTGGGCGCGTTGCGCGCGCTGCCAGTCTGCGCCGCGCTCGAACATAAGGAAAGCGCCGCCGCCGATCCGCCGTTTAAGCGCATGAAAGTGCGCCTGAAGAAGGAAATCGTCACCATGGGCGCGGCGGTGGACGCGGCCAATGACGCTGGCGTCTATGTCGATCCCGGCGATTGGAACGCGCTGATCGAAGACCCGGACGTGATCCTGGTGGACGCGCGCAATCATTATGAGATTGGGATCGGGCGATTCGAAGGGGCGATCGATCCGGAGACGGAAAGCTTCAGCGAATTGCCAGAATGGCTCGACGCTTTGGCGGCGAAGACCGACAAAAAGAAGATCGCCATGTATTGCACTGGCGGCATTCGCTGCGAGAAATCCACCGCATACGCCAAGCGGCTCGGCTTTGACGAGGTCTATCATCTTAAAGGCGGCATCCTAAAATACTTGGAGGTGACGCCGCCTGAGCAAAGCCTATGGCGCGGGGAGTGCTATGTGTTCGACGGGCGGGTGTCCGTCGGCCATGGCTTGACGCAAGGCGCGTATGAGCTGTGCGGCGCATGCGGCTTGCCGATCGCCGACGCAGACAAGTCCCATCCTGATTTCGAGCTTGGCGTGTCCTGCCATCAGTGCATTGATCTTTACTCCGATAACCAGCGCGAACGCTTTCGCCACCGGCAATATCAGATCGAGCTAGCGGCGGCGCGCGGCCGCGATCATTTTAAGGACGGCGGCAGGTGACGCCGCCGGTTTTGTATTCGTTCCGGCGTTGCCCTTACGCCATGCGGGCGCGCATGGCGCTTATGGCGAGCGAGACCGAGGTCGAGCTGCGTGAAATCCTTCTCAAGAACAAACCGGCGGAGATGCTCGCCGCGAGTCCAAAAGGCACGGTGCCGGTTTTGGTCCTGGCTGACGGGGCGGTGATCGACGAAAGCCTTGCGGTCATGCGCTGGGCATTGGCGCGACGCGATCCGCTCGGTTGGCTCGACTATGACGCCACGGCGGACGCGTTCATCGCCGATAATGACGGGCCGTTCAAACACCATCTTGATCGCTACAAATACGCCTCGCGGTATGACGGCGAAGACGCCGAAGAGCACCGCGCTGCGGGTCTTGGCTATCTTCAGGCCCTGAACGCACGGCTTGAGGCGAACGGCCATTTGGGCGCCGCACGGACCAGCTTGCCGGACATCGCGGTCTTTCCATTCGTGCGCCAGTTCCGCATCGCTGATCCGGCCTGGTTCGACGCGTTGAGCTTGTCGGCCTTAAAGCATTGGCTCGACGCTCACTTGAACGATGCGCTGTTTCAGCGGGCGATGACGAAATACGATCTCTGGCGATCCGGCGAACCCGGCGTTGCTTTCGCCGCGAGCGGGGCATCTTGATGGGAGAATGGCGATGAACAGATTGGGTGCGATGGCGGCTTTAACGGCGGCGGCGACGATGACGATGACGGCGGCGAGCGCGGAGGAAAACGCCTTCATGACCGGGCCATTGCTCGAGGGGCTAGGCCCGAATGTCAGCGTCCCCGGCGCGGCGCCCATCGCTAAAGACGCGGTATTCAAAATCGCGTTCGACACCGCCGAGCCTGGCAAGGACGGGGGGCTTAATCGCACCCTCACCACCGCTGCGCGGTTCTTGAACATGCACGCCCGCGCCGGCGTGTCGCCGAACAATCTCAGCGCCGCCGTCGTCATTCACGGTAAGGCGGTGTTCGACGTGTCCGCGGGCGAGGCGGGCGAGGCGCACCGCGATCTCATCGCGGCGCTCACCGCCCATAATGTCCGGATTGTGGTTTGCGGCCAAAGCGCCGGCTACCATAATGTCAGCGCAGACGATCTGCTGCCCGGCGTCGAGATGGCTTTGTCGGCGATCACCGCCCACGCCTTGTTGCAGCAGGACGGTTATACGCTGAATCCGTTCTAGACGTCGCCGCCGCTTATTCCATCGTCAGGACGACTTTGCCGAGCACTTTGCGCTCAAGCATCAAAGTGAGCGCCTTGGCGGCGTCGGCGAGGGGATAAGTCGCGGTGACCCGCGGCTTGATCTTGCCTTCGCCATACCATTGGAACAGTTCTTCGATATGACCGGCGTTGCGTTGCGGGTCGCGCATGGTGAACGCGCCCCAGAACACGCCGACGATTTGGCAACTCTTCAGTAGGGTGAGGTTCAGCGGCAATTTAGGAATCCCCGCGGGGAAGCCGACCACGAGGAAACGTCCTTCCCAACCAAGCGCGCGCACCGCCGGTTCAGCGTAATCGCCGCCGACCGCGTCATAGACCACGTCGACGCCTTCAGGCCGACCCAGCTTCGCCGACAGCGCCTTGATCTCCTTGGAGAAGGCGCGCTGGCCGTCACGGTCGAGGTCACGATCATAGACGAGGGTCTCGTCGGCGCCGAGTTCCTTGCAGAAAGCGGCCTTGTCGTCCGAGGAGACGCCGGCGATCACTTTTGCGCCCATGGCCTTGCCAAGTTCGATCGCCGCAGCGCCGACGCCGCCGGCCGCGCCGAGAATGAACAGGGTTTCCCCCGGCTGAATCGCCGCGCGATCCTTCAATGCATAGTGCGACGTGCCATAGGTGAGCATAAAGGCCGCAGCTTCGTCGAACGGCATGGCGTCAGGAATTTTCGTCGCCTGGTTGGCGGCGACGACGAAATGGGTGGAGAACCCGCCGCTGACGCCGCCAGCCTGAACCCGATCGCCCACCGCCAGGGTCGTGACGCCGTCGCCGACCGCTTCGACGACGCCGGCGACTTCGCCGCCGGGCGCGAACGGGCGCGGCGGTTTGAATTGATAGAGGTCCTTGATGATGAGCGTGTCCGGGAAATTCACTCCGGCGGCTTTGACGGCGATCACCACCTCGCCGGCCCCGGGGGTCGGCGTCGGGGTTTCGGTCAATTCGAGGGTTTCCGGTCCGCCTGGGGCGACGCTCATCATCGATTTCATGCTCATGTCCTTTACCGCGGTTGCGCGCAATGCTTGCAGATTGGGCGGATCTTACGCATGCTCTCGCCAATGAGAAACTAGCTCATGCAGCAACGCTCCCTTTGGCGATTGTTGCGTAGGCGAAAAGGGAGAGAGCTGGCATGAGAATCGAAACCGCAAGCCGCCATCTGGCGTTGGCGCTCATAGGCGTCGGCGCTCTAGGCGCGTGCGCGACGGCGGCGCGGGTGACCCTGGAAGATCGGTTTCAGGCCATCGGCATCCCGAAATCCACCGCCGTGTGCATGGTCGATGACCTCTCCGACAATCTCGACCAGAGCGACCTGAACGATCTGGCGAAATACACGCTGCGGATCTCCCGCGCGCCGTCGACGTCTGCGGCGGTGCAAGAGTTGCTGAAGATCGACAATCCGCGCGCCGTTGCGGCCATCGGCACGGCGGCGTTTGGCTGCGCAACCGGGCTCGGTCGCTAATGGACGCTTCCGCAGCCGCCGCATCCGCGACGAAGTCCGGCCCGACCCCACGCTATACGTGGTACGTCCTTGGCCTTTTGACCATCGTCTACACCTTTAACTTCGTCGATCGACAGATCATCGCGATCTTGTCGCCGGCGATCAAAGAAGACCTCGGCATCTCCGACACCATGTTGGGCTTGCTCAAAGGCTTCGCGTTCGCGGTCTTGTACACCGCGCTCGGCATTCCCATCGCCTGGGCCGCCGACCGGTTTAATCGCGTACGGATCATCGCCATCGCGCTGGCGACCTGGAGCGCCTTCACCGCGCTGTCCGGTCTCGCGGCGAACGTCGCCCATTTGGCGCTCGCCAGGATCGGCGTCGGCATCGGCGAGGCGGGGTGCTCGCCGCCGGCGCACTCGCTGATTTCGGATTATTTCCCGAAGGAAAAGCGCGCCCAGGCGCTGTCGATCTATTCCCTCGGGATTCCCTTCGGCACCATGTTCGCGTTTCTCGCTGGGGGCTGGGTGCTGCAATATTTTGGCTGGCGCAACGCCTTCTTTCTGGTCGGGTTTCCGGGCATCGCCTTAGCGGTGGTGCTCTTCTTGACCGTTCGCGAGCCGGAACGCGGCGCGACGGAAGAACGCAAAGCCGAACCCGTGCCGTTCAAAGAGGGGATCAGAATTCTTACGACGATCCCGTCCTATTGGGGGATCGTGATCGCCGTGACGCTCGCGAGCTTCACCGGCTATGGCACAAGCGCATGGATCGTTGATTTCTATCGGCGGACCTATGAGCTCTCCTATATCGACATCACCGTGCCGTTGGCGTTCCTTAACGGCGTCGTCTACGGCGCAGGCACGTATCTCGGCGGCTACCTATCGGACCGCTATGGCAAGCAACGCAAAGAAGCCTATGCGCTGATCCCAGCGCTTGGCATGTTGGTGACGATACCCTTTGGTTGGTTGTCCATTTGGGCGCCGACGCCATTCTGGGCGTTCTTCTGGTCCGCGCCGTTCTTGCTCGGCCTGGGCATGTATCTGGGCCCGTCATTCTCGTTGGTGCAGACCCTCGCGCCAGTGACTTTGCGGGCGTTCGCTACGGCGGTGTTCTTCTTTATATTGAATTTGATCGCCCTTGGCGGCGCGCCGTCTTGGGTCGGCGCATTCTCCGACTATTTGGCGCCTGGCATGGGCGAGACCACGTCGCTACGCTGGTCGATGACGACCCTTGGCGTGGCGAGCTTCCTCGCGGTGATCGTGTTTGTGTGGACGTCGAAACGCTTGCCGGAGGATTGGCGCAAAGCCGAGGAGCGCAACGCGCAATAGGCTGGCGTTCTTCCGAGCTGAAGAGGTGACGCGATGGCGGAAAACAAGACAGTGGCGACGACGGCGAGCGTCGCCGCTTTTTTAAAATCGGTCGAGCATGACGGTCGCCGCGAAGACGCGCAAATCCTCAAAAAGCTGATGGATCGGATCACCGGGTTAAAGCCGAAAATGTGGGGCCAGACGATCGTCGGCTACGATCAATATCATTATAAATACGACTCCGGTCGCGAGGGCGACTTTATGATGACGGGGTTCAGTCCCCGCAAAGCCAACATGTCGATCTATGTCATGCCAGGCTTTGATCCCTATAAGGACCTGTTAGCGAAACTCGGCCCGCACAAGACAGGCGCGTCGTGCCTATATATTGGCCGTTTGAACAAGATTGACCTCGATACGCTTGAGGAGATCGTCGCCGCCTCTTACGCCGATATGAAAAAGAAATACGGCTAGCGGCCCTCGCTAATGGCCGACGGCGAATTGTGGCGGGCGCCGCCGCAATTCGCCCTAAAGATTTCATGCTCTGTCCCAGATTGAGCCATTTGCAATCGCTATCTCTTCAATATCGGGCGGTTTGGCCTGTGGGAGAGACGCAGATGACACGCAAACTATTTCCAGCCAATGCGCAATTGCTCGCCGACGACCGTCATGCAAGCGACGCTGATGCACGTTCGTTTCGGTTCAATCGCCAGGCGCACGCGCGGCTCTCCCGCAGCAAGGCGCTGAAACAGCGCACCGTCTCGACAGCCAATTTCCTCCGCAGCGCCGGCCAAGGCGCGTGCGCGGCGGTGCTCGCCGCGCTCGCGGGACAGCATTTTCTGGCTTCCGACGCGCCGGCGCGGCTGCAAGACAGTTTCGCCGCTGGCGGCGTCACCATCGCCGATCCGATATCCGTAGCGGCGCTCGCCGGCGGCGCGCCAGCCATCCTCGAGGCGCTCGGCGCCACCGCTTTGTTCGCCAGCGCAGGCGAGGGGCTTGGCCGCTTGTTCGGCGTCGGGGCGGCTGCAACGGCGCTATTGGCTTACGCTAATGGCATTGACGGCGGCGACCTTGCGACCATCGCCGCGGATCTCGGCGGTCGGCTGCAAGGCCTGGCCGATCCCCTGAAGACCCTGCGGACGCTTTAAGAATTTATCCAGTCCCTCCTTGGGCGTTCCCACTCGTGCAATGCGTGACGGCGCGGCGGTGGGGACGCCCTTTTTGTCTTTGCACTTGCGCCCGCGGATCGTTAGAACCGGCCTCCATTGCGACAGATCGCGACCGCGAAGCAGGCCATGACCAGAATTCTCATTACTTCAGCGCTCCCTTACATCAACGGCGTCAAGCACTTGGGCAATCTCGTCGGCTCGATGCTGCCGGCGGACGTCTATGCCCGTTTCGAACGCGCCCGGGGCCATGACGTGTTGTACATCTGCGCCACCGACGAGCACGGCACGCCGGCGGAATTGGCCGCCCGGGAAGCTGGCCAGACGGTGGAGGCCTATTGCGCGGAACAGCACGCCCAACAGAAGCAGGCGGGCGAGGACTTCAATCTTTCGTTCGACCATTTTGGGCGCTCGTCGACCCCGCAGAACGCGGCGCTGACCCAGCACTTCGCCGCGGTTTTGGAGGACAATGGCCTGATCGAGGAACGCACCGATCGCCAGGTTTATTCTGTGGACGATCAAAGGTTCCTGCCGGACCGTTATGTCGAAGGCACGTGTCCGCATTGCGGCTATGAAAAAGCGCGCGGCGACCAATGCGACAATTGCGGACGTCTCTTGGATCCGGTGGATTTGAAGGAAGCGTATTCGGCGATATCCGGGTCGAAGAACATCGAACTGCGAGAGACCAAACACCTTTATCTGCTGCAGGAGAAAATGCAGGGCCGCGTCGAAGAATGGCTTGGCGAGAAGACTGACTTCCCGTCCTTGACCCGTTCCATCGCGCAGAAATGGCTAAAAGAGGGATTGCGGGATCGTTCGATCACCCGAGACCTTTATTGGGGCGTGAAGGTTGAGCGCGACGGCGCGGCGCGGCCTGGCTTCGAGGGCAAGGTCTTCTATGTCTGGTTCGACGCTCCGATCGCCTATATCGCGGCGACGCAAGAATGGGCGGAAGAGAAAGCCGACGACAAAGACGCATGGCGCTCTTGGTGGCGCCTTGACGACGGCGCTGAAGACGTTCGCTACGTGCAAGTGATGGGCAAGGACAATGTCGCCTTCCATACGGTGTCTTTCCCATGCACCATTCTTGGTTCGGAAGAGCCTTGGAAGACCGTGGACGCCCTAAAGAGCTTGAATTGGCTCACCTGGTATGGCGGCAAATTCTCCACCAGCCAAAAGCGCGGCGTCTTTATGGATCAGGCTTTGTCGATTCTGCCGGCGGATTATTGGCGTTGGCACTTGATGGCGAACGCGCCGGAATCCGATGACGCTTCGTTCACGCTGGAGCATTTCGCCAGCGTGGTGAATAAGGATCTCGCCGACGTTCTCGGCAACTTCGTCAATCGGATCACGCGCTTTTGCGTCGCGCGGTTCGGCGAAGAAGTGCCCGCCGAAGGGGCTTATGGCGAAGTCGAGCGACAATTGATCGACGACTTGGACGCCCGCATCGCCGCTTATACGAATGCGTTGGCGGCGATGGAGTTCCGCAAGGCGTTTTCCGAGCTGCGCGGCATTTGGGTGGCCGGCAACGAATATCTCCAAACCGCGGCGCCATGGACCGCGATCAAATCCGATCGCGAGCAAGCCGCGGCGGCGGTGCGCGCAGGGCTCAATCTCGTGCATCTGTTCGCCGCCTTGTCGCAGCCGGTGATCCCCGACGCAGCGGCGAAAATGTTCGCCGTTTTCGGCTCCGACGCCGGTCCGAAGGCGGACGGGGCGTGGCCGACCTCCGCCGAAGCGGCATTGTCGCGGCTCAGCGGCGGCGAAGCGATTACGCCGCCGGCGGTGTTGTTCAAGAAGATCGAAGACGACGATCTGGTGGCGTGGCGCGACCGTTTTGGCGCGCCCACCGACGACGCGGACGCTTAAGGCGACCGCGTCGATGTCGCGGCGCGTTACGCGGACAGCTTTTCTTGGTTGATGGACGCCTGCGCAGGCGCGGTCTGGTGAACGACCAAATCCGGTCGTTTCGACGCCTGCGCCCGATCGATCGCCATCAACACGGGCGCCAGCAGGAACCAGTCTGCGATCAGCGCAAAGACGATTGTGATTGCGCACAGGGCCCCGAGATGGGCGGTGATCTGAAAACCGGACGTCGCCACAATCGCGAACCCGGTCACCAGCGCGATCGTGCTCGTGAGCATTGGTCGTCCGACGGTCTTGAACATCGACCGCACCGCGGTTTCCGCGTCTTCGCCCGCGCGTCGGGCCTGCAGATAGCGCCACAATAAATGCACCGTGTCGTCGACGATGATGCCTAGCGTCGCCGCGCCAACCGCTGATGCGGTGACGCCGATATTGCCGGACACATAGCCCCAGACGCCGAACCCGATCGCCATCGGCGCGACGTTCGGCAGCAGGCTCAGGGCACCGTATTTAAAGCTCCGGAACGCCAGGAACAAGATCGCCGAGATGAACGCCAAGGCGAAGGCGGTGCCTGCGGTCATCGCTTCGATATTGAGGGACGAGAGATAGGCGTACATCACCGACAAGCCGGTGCCGGCGCCGGCGTAATCGATCGGCGCCTGGGTCTTAAGCCAGACCTCTCCGGCTTCGCGCAAATCCCGTATTTCACGGGTCGAGGCGCCGCGCATGATCACCGACATTCGCGAGCGCGACTTATCCACGGTGACGGCGTTGGTCAGCGACTTGCCGAACGGCAATGACATTTCGTAGACCAACAAATATTGCGCTAAGGCGTCGGGGTCCTCAGGCAGGCGATGCATGGATTCCTCGCCGCCGTTCATATGTCGGTTCAGACGGCGCATGACGTCGCTCATGGAGCCGACATAAGCGACCTTCGGATGCTGTCGCAGCCAGTCTTCGAAGGCGTCGAGCTTGGCGAAGTAGGCCGGATCGAACAGCGCGTTTTCGCGGTCCCCCCCGATGTCGAATTCGATCACGTCGAGCCCGGTCAGGTTCGCCTGGATCGCTTCGGCGTGACGCCGGTACTCGTAACGCTGGTCGAAAAACTTGATGTAATTGTCGTCAATAGTGATCAGACCGACGCCGGCGATCAACACGGCGAATACTGGCGGCAAGGCGAACAACAGCTGCTTCTGGCGCCGAATGACGAAATTGGTCACGTGGTTTGTGACTCGTTGCGTCCATAGCTCGCCCTTATTCGGTTTGGTCGGCAGCAGGACAAGAAGCGCCGGGGTCAACACAAGGCCGTAGAACAGGGAGAAAATCGCGCCGGCGGCGGTCATGTTGCCAAGGTCGCCGAAGGGCGGGGAATCCGCCAGGTTCAAGGTCAAGAAGCCCACGGACGTGGTGCCGAGGGCGAGCGCGATGGGAATCCGGCATTTCTCGAGCGCCGCGATCGCTGCGCCTTTCTTATCGCGCGAAATCGCGTAGCCGTCTTGGAAGCTGGTGACGAGATGCAGCAAGGTCGCTGCGCCGAGGGTGATGATCACCGTCGGCGTCGACGCCGTAGCGGCGTTGATATTGACGCCGAGCCAACCGCCGACGCCAAGCGCGGAGATCGTCGCGCATAATACCGCGCCGAACAGCGCCAGCACGCAATAGAACGACCGCGTCAGTAGGCCGATGATCACGAACACCGCCACATAGCTGATCGGCGTCAGGGTTTTCATGTCGGTCTTCGCGGCGAGAGAAAACGCGTTGCTGCTTGCGACCCGACCGCCAAACCAAAATTCCAACCCGTTCTCCGCTGCGCCGGCGTCCCGCAAAAGGGCCTCGGTGGCGGCGACGATCTCTGACGCAGCCGACGACGACCCCTTCGGATATTGGAAGATGACATTGACGGCGGCGGTGGACCCATTTTCGGAGATCAAGCGATTGACGAGCAACTGATCGGCGAGGATGCGATCGCGCGCAGCGGCTGCGGCGACGCCAGGGTCGTCGCCTTGCAGCGCGGCGATATCCTCCGCCTCCACCATATCGCGAATGGCGATGCCGATCTGGTCCGACGAAATAT
>CAYWWL010000053.1:0-9812 GCA_964461925.1 uncultured Caulobacterales bacterium
CCTACATCGCTCAGGCGCCTAGGGGCGGGCTCCTCGCCGGCGCCACTTACGCCCCGATCGCCGCAGACAAATCGCCAGAGACAAGCCAAGCCGCGACAGCGGAAAATGTGATCGCAGCCGCAGCCCTCTGGCCTGGCGAATCGGAGCTGCGGCTCGACGCTAGCGCCTCGACCCCTCGGGCGGCGGTGCGCTGCCAGACGCCGGACCGATTGCCCGTCGTCGGCGCCGCGCCGGATTGGGCGTTCTACTCGACCGAATATGACAATCTGCGGTTCGGCAAAGCCCAGGATTATCCGCCGGCTGAAATCTTGCCAAATGTATGCATTCTCGCCGGCCTCGGCTCCCGCGGCCTGGTCACCGCGCCGCTCTGCGCATCATTGATCGAATCCCTCGCCCTAGGCGGACCATTGCCAGTTGAGGACGACGTCTTCGCCGCATTGCACCCAGCGCGGTTTTTCGTTCGCGACATGAAGCGCGCCGTCACGCGGCGGGCCTAAGTCGGGAAATTCATCGCGCTCCCTTGTGCAAATCGGCGCAGGAGCGTAAGCCGCAGACGGGCATTCGCGGAGAGGACGATCATGAAAGAAACGCCGTTCGGACCAGTCTTGGACAACGTGTTGGAAGGCATCGGACGTACGCCAATGGTGCGCGTCACCAATGTCGACACCGGTCCATGCGAGCTGTTCTTGAAAATGGAAGCCAACAATCCCGGCGGCTCGATCAAGGACCGGATCGGCCTCGCCATGATCGAAGCGGCGGAGCGCGACGGCAAGCTCAAGCCTGGCGGCGCCATCGTCGAAGCCACCGCCGGCAATACCGGCCTCGCCCTCGCTCTGGTGGCGGCGCAGAAAGGCTATCCGTTCACCGTCGTCGTCCCCGACAAAATGGCGCAAGAGAAGATCTTCCACTTGAAAGCGCTCGGCGCGGACGTGCGCCTCACCCGTTCCGACGTCGCCAAAGGCCATCCAGAATATTATCAAGAAGTCGCGCAAGCGATCGCCGACGAAACCGGCGCCTTCTACGTCAACCAGTTCGGCAACGAAGCGAACCCGACCGCGCATGAAACCATCACTGGCCCCGAAATTTGGGGGCAAATGGATCAGGATATGGACGCCATGGTCGCCGGCGTCGGCTCCGGCGGCACGATCACTGGCCTGTCGAAATTCTTCTCCGACGTCGCGCCTCATGTGGAGATGATCCTCGCCGACCCGGTCGGTTCGATCCTCACTGAATACGTCAACACCGGCGTTTTGCCGAACGCCGTCGGATCCTGGCTGGTGGAAGGCATCGGAGAGGATTTCATTCCTGACGTATGCGATCTAAAACACGTTAAGCGCGCCTACGCCATCGACGACAAAGAAAGTTTCGAAGCGGCCCGCGATTTGCTGAAATCCGAAGGCATTCTTGGCGGTTCGTCATCTGGCACGATTTTCGCCGCGGCGCTAAAATATTGCCGCGAGCAAACCGAGAAGAAACGCGTCGTCGCCTTCGTCTGCGACCGCGGCGACAAGTACCTCTCTAAGATGTACAATGACTATTGGATGTACGACCAAGGCTTCTTGAAGCGCGCGCCAAAGGGCGACTTGACCGACGTCATCTCGCGACGCCACTCCGAGCGCGCGACGGTTACGGTGAAGCCGGACGATACGTTGATGATCGCCTATGGCCGGATGAAACTCTACGACATTTCGCAATTGCCGGTGTTGAACGAGGCAGGCGAAATTCAAGGCCTGCTTGACGAAGAGGATATTTTGTTCGCCGTCGTGCGCAATCGCGACAAGTTCAAGGATCCGGTTAAGTCGGCGATGACCTATCGCGTGGAGACCCTCGACGCCGACGCGCCAATGGAGGACCTGCTGCCTGTGTTCGCGAAAGGCTATGTGGCGATCGTGCTGAAAGACGGCGTCTTCGAAGGCCTGATCACCCGCACGGACTTGCTGAACTATCTGCGCTTGCAGGTCGCTTAAGGAACCGCTCCGTGGCTGACGCTCTGGTCTTGTATGGACTAAAAACCTGCGACACCTGCCGCAAGGCGCAAAAAGCGCTCGAAGCGGCTGGGCGTGCGCCGACCTTTCATGACGTACGCGCCGATGGCGTCAGCAAAGCCCAGTTGCAAGAATGGGCGAAGGCGGTCGGTTGGGAAACGCTTTTGAATACGCGCTCGACCACTTGGCGAGGCCTTGACGAAGCCGCCAAGGCCGACATCGACGACGCGAAAGCCATTGCGCTGATGCTGGAGCACCCGACCTTGATCAAGCGCCCGGTGATCGAAAGCGCGGACGGCGTCAGCGTCGGCTGGAGCAAAGCGATGCAGGAACGCTTCGTCGCCTAGCGTAGTTTATTCTCACTCGCACTTGCATCTTTACACGGAATGAATCGCGCGCGAACGTCTTGAACGGCCGCGCCCAATCCCCATATCCATAGCGTCAATGGGGCGCGCCCCGTCTCTCTCTCCGGTTGGCCGTCCTATTGACCCGCCAGCAACCGACATTGATGGAGAGCCGCAATGTTCAAGGCCTCAGCGTTCAATCCAGCGTCCCTGTTTCATCGCCGCCGCGTCCCAATCGCCGGTCGCGGCATGGACCCTTATGTCGACTTCCAGCGCGACATGAACCGATTGTTCCACGACTTTTTCGACGACCTCGGCGCGCCCGCCTATTTCACGGGCGATCGCAGCGACTTTGCGCGGCCGGTGTTCGTCGTCGCGGCGGATCACGGTCGCGCCATCGAACTTCAAGCGGAATTGCCCGGCGTCGATGAAGCGGACGTCGATGTGGAAATCCAAGGCGACCTGCTGACCATCCGCGGCGCGACGTCCGTTGACGAAGACCGCAACGGCGCCGCAGCAAAGACTGGCGTCCAATTTCACCGCTCGATCACGCTGCCGTTCGACGTCGATCCTGACGCGGTAACGGCGACGTTCAAGAATGGAGTAACGGCGACGTTCAAGAATGGAGTCTTGACGCTCTCCCTGCCGAAGCGGCCAGAAGTGGCGGCGACCGGGCGCAAGATCGCGATCAACAAAACCTAAGGCCGCCAGCCTCCTCCAGCGAGCGCGCCTCGCCTGGATCTAGCGTTTTCGCTCGCGGCGCCCTATGGCCTTGGCTCAAGAAATTACAAGCGATCGTTAGGGAGGAGGCTCACGCCATGACCGACGCCAAAAACCGCCTGGCATTTGAAAGCCGCGTCATTCACGCAGGGCAATCGCCGGATCCGCAGACCGGCGCCGTCATGCCGCCGATTTATCAGACCAGCACTTTCGCCCAAGAAAGCCCTGGCGTGCACCAGGGCTTCGTCTACGCCCGCGGCGCCAATCCAACGCGTTTCGCCTACGAACGTTGCATCGCCGATTTGGAGAACGGCGTGCGCGGCTTCGCCTTCGCCTCCGGCATGGCGGCGATCGCAACGATGTTGGAATTGCTCCCGGCGGGCGCCCACGTGGTCGCCATGGACGACGTCTATGGCGGCACCTATCGTTTGTTCGAGCGTGTACGGAAAGATTCCATGGGCCTATCGGTCGACTATGTCGACCTGTCCGACCCGGACAATCTTGAAGCGGCCATCCGCCCAGAAACGAAATTGGTGTGGATCGAAACGCCGACCAATCCGATGTTGAAGATCGTCGACATCGAAGCGATCGCCGCGGTAGCCCGGGCTAAAGGCGTGCTCGTGGGCTGCGACAACACCTTCGCGTCGCCCTATTGCCAGCGCCCGTTGGATTTTGGCGCGGACATCGTCATGCACTCAGCGACGAAATATCTCGGCGGCCACTCGGACGTCATAGGCGGCGTATTGGTGGTGAAGGACGCTGAGCTCGGCGAGAAATTGGCGTTCCTACAAAATTCCGTCGGCGGCATTCAAGGCCCATTCGATTCCTTCCTCGCCTTGCGCGGTCTCAAGACGCTGGCCCTGCGGATGGAGCGCGCGAGCGGCAACGCCGCGGCGCTCGCCGAATGGCTCGATGCGCACCCGGCGATCGATCGCGTCGCCTATCCGGGTCTGGCGAGCCATCCAGGCCATGACGTCGCCAAACGGCAAATGAGCGCTTTTGGCGGCATGCTCACGATCTATGTGAAAGGCGGGCTCGCCGCGGCGAAAACGATGCTCGAACGGGTCGACATCTTCACCCTCGCCGAATCCCTCGGCGGCGTCGAAAGCCTGATCGAACATCCCGGCATCATGACTCACGCGTCGATCCCAGCGGAGCGCCGGGCGGAACTTGGCGTCGACGATTCCCTGGTGCGCCTTTCCGTCGGGATCGAACATCTCGACGATTTGCGCGCCGATCTGGACAATGCCCTCAAAGGTCTATGAGATGACGGTTTGCGTTTTCCCATAGGCCATCCATGACCGACACCGCCCCGACTTTCGCCGACCAAATTGACGCCGTCTTCGCGCCGATCAGCGGCGTCGCCAACGACATTATCTTTTATTCGGTCAGCCTGTTCGGGGTGAGCCTGCCATTAGTCGTGATTTGGCTGATCGGCGCGGCGGCGGTGTTCACCGTCTATTTCCGCTTCGTCAATTTGCGTGGCTTCACCCACGCCTGGAGCCTCGTTCTGCATGGCCGCCCGCCAAAACCGGGCGCGCCAGAAGCGGCGGGCGAAATCTCCCACTTCCAAGCACTATCCTCGGCCCTGTCCGGCACGGTGGGGCTCGGCAATATCGCTTCGGTGCCAGTGGCGATCTGCCTCGGCGGTCCGGGGGCGATTTTTTGGATGATCCTCGCGGGCTTCCTCGGCATGTCATCGAAATTCGCCGAATGCGCCTTAGCGGTGAAGTACCGCAAGATCGGCCCCGACGGGCAAGTGATCGGCGGCCCCATGTTCTATATCGAGGAGGCGTTCTCGCGCCTTGGCGTCGGCGGCCTGGGCAAAATCGCGGCGGTGTTTTTCGCGATTATGACCGTAGGCGCCTCGATCAGTCTTTTTCAAGTCAATCAATCCCACGCCCAGTTCGCGGACGTCACCGGCGTTTCAGCGCCGATCCTCTACGGCGTCATCATGTGCAGCCTTGTCGCCGTGGTGATTTTGGGCGGGATCAAAAACATCGCCCGGGTGACGCGAATCCTGGTGCCGGTGATGGGCGGCGTTTATCTCTTCGCCGGGCTGATCATCATCGCGATGAACCTACCGGCGGTGCCCGGCGCGATCGCGACGATTTTCCAAAGCGCGTTTGGCTTCGAGGCGGCGGGCGGCGGCATTGTCGGCGCGATCATCAATGGCGTGCAGCGAGCGACTTATTCGAGCGAAGCCGGGGTCGGCTCCGCAGCGATCGCCCATGCGGCGGTGAAGACGGACGACCCGTTGACCGAGGGCCATGTGGCGCTGCTCGAACCGTTTATCGACACCGTGGTCGTCTGCTCGGTCACCGCCCTCGTGATCGTCGTCACCGGCGTATACGAGCCATTCCTCTACGTGCCGAAATCCGAGATCGTCGGCATTGAATTGACCTCGGCGGCGTTCGCCAGCGCTTTCCAATGGTACCCTTACGTCTTGCTGATTTCGGTGATCCTATTCGCCTTTTCGACCCTGATCTCCTGGGCCTATTACGGCGCCCAAGCGGTCGCCTATTTGTCGAAGGCCAACCGCTCTGTCGACGTCGCCTTCAAATTGACCCTATGCGCCGTCTTGTCCACGGGCGCGGCGGTTTCGTTGGGGTCGATCATCGATTTTATCGACGCCATGTTGTTCGGCATGTGCATCCCGAACATTATCGCGCTGTACATCCTCTTGCCGGAACTGAAAGGCGATCTCGCGGCCTATCAACGCGATCATTATTGATCCGAAGACTGAGCCCGCGGATGCGCTTTGGCGTAAGCGTCAATCAGGCCTTGCGGATCGACCTTAGTATAGCGCTGGGTCGCGGCGATCGACGCATGGCCGAGCAATTCCTGCACCGCGCGCAAATCGCCGCCATGGGCCAATAGATGGGTCGCGAACGCGTGCCGCAGCGCATGGGGCGTCGCGGTCGACGGCAGACCGAGTCCCGCCGCCAATCGCTTCATTTCTTTTTGCACCATGCGATCGCTCAGCGGCTTGCCGCGGACTGAGTAGAACAAAGGCGCGTCAGCGTCCGGCGGAAATGGACAGACGGCGAGATAGGCGTCGACTTTCTCCCGCACGATCGGAAGAACGGCGACAATGCGCTCTTTGCCGCCTTTGCCCTTGATCACGAGTTCGTCGCGCAGGGGCGCGTCGCGGCGGCTCAACCCGGTCGCCTCTGATATCCGTAGACCCGCGCCGTATATCAGGGTGAAGATCGCCTCATTGCGCGCCTTGATCCAGGCCGGCCCGTCGCCCTGGCTAGCAGCGGCCAAGAGCCGATCGGCGTCCTCTTGCGACACTGGTCGCGGCAATTTTTCTTTGCGGCGCGGCCCGCGCATGATCGCGATTGCGTCGTTCTCCACGCCATGGCGCATGTGCAGAAAACGGAACAGGCTCTTCAGGCCGGACAGTTCGAGCCGAAGGCTCTCCGCGCCGAGCCCTTCGTCACGCCGCGACGACAGATATCGCCTGAAATCTTGGGCGCGCAGCCCGCTGAGCGCCTGCAAATCGTCGGTGGCGATAAATCCAGCGAAGCGCGCCGCCGTCGCAAGATAGTTTCGTTGCGTGTACTGACTTGTTTTCTTTTCGGCGCGCAGAAAGATCTCATAGCCGGCGACGGCCTCGCGCAGGGAAGCCGCCATGGGATCGAATGTCTTGGTGTCGCCGTCAGCCATCGCCGGTTATTCCGGCGGAAAAGCGTTAACGCGGCGTTAACCTCGGGCCGCGCCTTACTGTTCCAGGAGTTGGGCCAATTCCGCCCGCAGTTCTTTCAATCCCGCCCCGGTCTCCGACGACGTCGGCATCACGAAGGGATGAGCGGCGGGACGTCGAACGATGCGCTCAGCGGTGGCGGCGAGAAGGCCTGTCAGCGCCGTCGGCTTGATCTTATCCGATTTGGTCAAGACAATCTGATAATTCACCGCCGACTCATCGAGCATCGACATGATGTCTTCGTCGGACTCTTTCAGTCCACGCCGGGCATCGATCAGCAAACAGACCCGGCGCAGGCTCGCCCGTCCGCGCAAGAAATCCCGGGTCAGCGCCGTCCAGCGTTTGATTTCTTCCTTCGACACCTTGGCGAAGCCATAGCCCGGCAGGTCGACCAGGCGCATCGCGCCGCCAAGTTCGAAATAATTGATTTCCCGGGTGCGGCCCGGCGTGTTCGAGGCGCGGGCGAGCCCTTTACGATTGGTCAATGCGTTCAGCAAAGACGATTTGCCGACGTTCGAGCGGCCCGCGAACGCAACTTCCGGCCCCGCCGCCGCCGGCAGGGTCTCTAAGGAGACCACGCCAAGCATGAATTGGCAGTCTTGGGCGAACAGATAGCGGCCCGCCTCGATCTGCGCGTCGGTGTATTCCGGCGTCGTCACCTAATCCTTCGACTTTTGCGGCGTCGCCGAGGCTTTCACCGGCGTCTTCAAGAACGGCATCCTTTCGGCCCAATCAATCTCGACGCCATTACGCCGCATAATGAAGACCTGCTGCAGGATCGACAGCGCCGTGTTCCAGAACCAATACAGCACCAGACCCGCGGCGAACCCGGCGAACAGGAAGGTGAACATGATTGGCATCAAGGTGAAGATCTGCTGCTGGATCGGATCCGCCGCCGGCGGGTTGAGACGCATCTGGAACCACATGGCCGCCCCCATCAGCAGCGGCAAGACGCCGATGCCGAGGAACGGCCCGAGCAATGGCAACGTGGTCGGATCATAAGGAAGCAGTCCGAACAGGTTGAACACCGTCGTCGGATCCGGCGCCGATAGGTCTTGGATCCATCCGATGAACGGTTCGTGACGCAGTTCGATCGTGACGAACAGCGTCTTATAGAGAGCGTAGAAGATTGGCATTTGGATCAAGATCGGCAGACACCCGGCGAGCGGATTGAGCTTTTCTTTCTGATACAGCGCCATCATGTCCTGCTGCATCTTCATCTTGTCGTCGCCGTGCCGAGCTTTGAGCTTCTCGATCTCCGGCTGCAGTTTCTTCATCTTCGACATCGACTCATAGCCTTTGTTCGCCAAAGGGAAGAGCAACGCCTTGATGACCAAGGTCAGCAGCAGGATTGCGACGCCGAAATTGCCGGTGAGGTCGCCGAAGAAATCAAGCGTGTAGAAAATCGGACGGGTGAGGACGAAAAAATTGCCCCAGTCCACCGCCTTGTCGAAATCCCAGACCCCGAGCCCGCCTTTGTCGACCGACTTTTCATAGGACTGGAGAATGTCGACGTCTTTCGCGCCGCCAAACAGATGCGAGGTGAAGGTCAACGCCTCGCCCGGCGCGATCGACCGGCCCTCCATGGCGTAGCTGGCGAGGAAGATCGGTTTCTCCACCGACCCGGCGTTGCGCATTTCGATGGTGAAGGTTTCGTTCTGCGGCGGGATCGCGGCGGCGAGCCAATACTTGTTGGTGATGCCGACCCAGCCTTTCGAGCCGGACTTTTGAACTTGCGCGGTGCGCGCTTTTTTGTATTTGCGCTCGTATTTGCCGCTATCGACGATCGCGATCGGACCTTCATGCAAGATCAGAAAGTCGCGGAAATCTTCCGGGATGCCGCGCTGAACCACCAACGCCCATGGCGCCGCCGTGATCGCCGCGTCGGAGGTGTTGCGCACCGTGTCGACGATTTCGAACATAAAGTTCTCGTCGACGCTGATCCGCCGTTCGATCACCGCATCGCCGACCGCGCGCGTCAACGTGACCGGGGTCGACGGGGTCAAGCGCGCGCCGTCGTCCGCCGACCAAAGCGCGCCTTCGCCATTGTCGCCAATGCCCCAACCTTGTTCGAGGTAATGGCCATGTTCGCTCTCGACGGGACTGAGGAAGCGGATCTGCGGGCTCTCGCGGTCGAGGCTCTCGCGGTAGTTCTTCAAGCGCAGGTCATCGATCCGCGCCCCGGCGAGATTGATCGAGCCGATCAATTGCGGGGTGTCGATGACGATCCGCCCTGGCGCTTGGGACAGCGCGTCTTCCACGGAAATCAATTCTGCCGCTTTTGCGCCGCCGACCGCCGGCGCGAAACCGCTGACCGGGTCCGGAGCGAAACCCGACGCCGCGCCGCCGGCTTGGCCGACGTCGCCAGTCTCCACCGCGGCCGCCGCTGCGGCCTCCGCTTGTTCGCGAGCCGCTTGCTGCGCCGCTTCATATGCTTCTCGCTGGGGGCCAGCGACTAGGAATTCCCAGCCAATCAAAACTGCCGCGGCCAGCGCGAACGCCACTATGGTGTTGCGATCCATTGATTTCTCTCATTGCTGGGCGCCGCTCGGAATGCCTTGCGCCCGTAATCTATTGCGTCTGGGGCGCGCCTCGCCCCTCCCCTATTTATGATGTCGCGACAGCCTTAAAAGGGCGCGGTTCATATCGTCAACCATTTGCCCGAAACTTCGGCGCGCTGCGGCGCTACGAGCGATCATCACATAGTCGCACGCCAGCTCTCCATGGGCGGGAAAACAGGCGACGGCCGCAGCCCGTAATCGCCGGCGAATCCGGTTGCGCATCACCGCATTGCCCAATTTCTTCGTCACGGTAAGCCCAAGGCGCGGCGGCGCGTCCGGCGCGCATTCCGCGCCGTCACGACGTCTTTTTACGAGGATAAAGGCTGGCGTGCTAAACGACGGCGCCCGTCTGGCGCGGTTGAAGTCTGCCCGTCGTCGGATGCTGGGCGGAATCGCCATGGGGCGTGGGACGGCGATCAGGACCGCCGCCTTTCCTTGCAATTAATGGGCTCGTGGGCCGAAACCGGCGCGCAGCTGTCTAAGCGGACAGCTT